>NZ_JAUJED010000018.1:0-94898 GCF_030442075.1 Vibrio sp. TMPB1044
GAATACTGACTTCAAAACTAATATTCATGTAAACATGAACATGTAATTCTAAAGCTATTACCATTCCAACAGAATGGTAATGAATTGACTGTGCCAAAATTAAGTAAACTTAATTTTGTATTGGTCACTCAGTTCATTGAAATCAATTTTGATTCCGAAGAATCTGTTTTATCTAACGATAAAACGTTTTGATATTCATCAACGAGTGCCCACACAGATTGATAGGTTTAAATTGTTAAAGAGCTTTTCCTTTTTGAGCTTCGCTCAAATCGGACGGCCATTTTAGCGATTTAAGTTTTAGTGTCAACCACTATTTTCAAAACTTTTTTCAAGCGCTTAGCTTGGCTAATTTGACCTGCTGATTCGTTTTGGTTTCTTACGAAGCCTTCCCGTTTCAACGAGGTCGCATTATAGAGATTTCGATCACACTGGCAAGCCCTTTTTGAAGTTTTTCTCGTTTTTTTATTCGTTCGATTAAAAAGAGCACAAAACGCCTCAAAAGTAGGCTTTTCTCTTACATATCTTGCAGTTTCTTAGAGAATAAAGAGACTTTTTCCCAGTTTGTGTATTCGACTTCCTTGGTTGTATCCGTTTCACCACCTGTCATATTCATAATGAAGCGAATCATGGTTTTATCGAACCAGTTATAACGTGGATAATAGAGTGCGCCAGCAAACACACCGATTAGAGTCGGCTGCCATGGGGACTTTAGAAGAAACTTCTTAATATAGGCGCTACCTTCAGGGGTATCTTTTCCTTGGTCTTCTTTACGCGCTGTTAAGTTAACGCAAAAGAAGGCAACCTTATTTGATTGCAGCTGATCAAGGTTGGCATCAATGAACTGATATAGCTTCTTATTGAGATGCCCATAGCGAATAGATGCGCCAATCAACACTCTGTCGTATTGAGCAAAGTCGACATTACCAATGGTGTGCAGATCTTGAAGCTCACATTCGAACTCATTCATTTCTTCTTTTATATAGTTCAAGATTTTCTTGGTCTGCCCTTCACGGCTTGAATACAAAAATAGAGCTTTTGCCAAAATGTTGTCCTTAGCTACGCCAAAACGTAGGGGTCAATAAAATTAATAAGGTGAATATCTCTAAACGACCAAACAGCATAGATACGATCAACACCCACTTAGCCTTGTCATTCACATCGCCGAAGTGCATTGCCACTTCACCTAAGCCCGGGCCAAGGTTATTCAATGTTGCCGCTACGGCAGAGAAAGCACTCAGCTCATCCATACCAGTTGCAATCAGAGCCAACATACAAACCACAAAAACCAATGCGTATGCAGAGAAGAAGCCCCAAACCGCATCGACGACACGCTGTGGTAGTGCCGAACCGCCAACCTTGATGGTATAGACAGCTCGCGGGTGGACAAGGCGCTTCATTTCACGAGCACCTTGCAAGGTAAGCAGTAATATTCGAATGACTTTCATACCGCCACCCGTTGAACCTGCACAGCCCCCTATAAAAGAAGAGAACAGGAGCAGCACAGGTAAGAATAACGGCCACTCAGAGAAACCTGTGGTGGTGAAGCCTGCGGTTGTTGAAATAGACACCGTTTGGAACAAGGCTTGATCAAAAGCATCGTAATACGAGTCATAAGAGTGGTGATTAAGCAGTAATAAGAAACAAACTAAGAACAAGACTGCTTGAATAAAGATAAAGGCGCGGAATTCAGGATCTTTCCAATAATACTTAGGATGCACACCACCAGAAGCAAATGCAGCAAAGTGAAGCGAATAGTTACACGCAGAGATAAGAAGGAACACGACCGTAATCATGTTGATAGCAGGGCTGTTGAAATAGCCCATACTCGCATCGTGAGTCGAGAAGCCACCAATCGCAATAGTAGAGAAGCTATGACTTATAGCATCAAAAAAGCTCATCCCTGCAAGCCAAAACGCCACCGCACAAGCAATCGTTAGACTCAGATAGATGTACCAAAGCGCTTTTGCCGTTTCAGCAATACGCGGAGTCATCTTACTGTCTTTTACAGGGCCCGGGATTTCTGCACGATATAGCTGCATACCACCGATGCCCAGAACCGGAAGGATGGCTACCGCCAATACGATGATACCCATACCACCAAACCATTGCAGGAACTGGCGGTAAAACAGAATCGCCTTAGGCAGATCATCGAGGCCGACAATAACGGTCGCGCCCGTGGTTGTTAATGCAGAAAAGGATTCGAAGAAAGCATCGGTTACCGACACATTGGGGTTATCGGCGATCAAAAACGGCAGCGCACCAGCACTACCGATTACCGTCCAGAATAAAACAACAATCAAGAAGCCATCACGCGCTTTCAATTCATGCTTATAACGCCGGTTTGGAAACCAGCAGGTTGCTCCACAGAATAAGAGAACAAAAAAGGTCGTCACAAATGGCACACCCGCACCATCTCGATAGATCAGTGCGACGAGCGCAGGCGCGAGCATTGATACACTAAAAAGTGCTAATAATAATCCGACGATTCGAATAATTGAGCGAAATTGCATGAGCTATTGAACGAAGCGAAATGCTTCACACTTCCTAGTTGTCTTTGACTTTCGTTACCAGTGCCTTAGCACCGCTTTTATTGATCATGGTTTGGGTAAACGAATCTACCTGAAGGAGCTCTATTTCAATAATAAGCTCAACTTGAACACCATAATCCGCTTGGACTTCAACAGCCTGATGCTGAGCCATGATGGATTGTGCAATCGGCACAAAGCCATAGTCTAACTCTAGCCGTAATTTTGTGGTTATTTTTTTCTCGATAGTTTGAAGCAGCTTGAGAGCTTGTTGTACTCCACCACCATAAGCCTTAACTAAACCACCAGTACCAAGCTTAATTCCACCTGAATAGCGAGTGACTACAGCCGTTAACTCGCCAACACCCGAACCAGACAGTTGCGCCAAGATAGGCTTACCCGCAGTACCCGAGGGTTCGCCATCATCACTAAAGCCCCACTTCATCGAGTCTTCAGGTCGCCCTGCAGCAAAGCCCCAACAGTTATGTCGCGCTGAAGAGTGCTCTTTTTTTACCTGCTCTACGAATTGTTTAGCAGTTTCTATACTTGGTGTATGAGCAAGGTGCGTAATAAAGACGCTCTTTTTTATCTCTTCTTCAAACAGAGCTGAAGCTGACGGTATTAAATAGGGCTGTTCATTCATATCGTTAACTTAGTAAATAAGAGCGGAGAAGTGTATCACGCGTGAATAATAAGGGTTAGAGGATCTGTGCTATCGCACAATGTTAAACAATTGTTTAAAAAATGTATTGAAATTAATCAACCACAGGTACAGACTAAGATAACTGGTCTTACCAGGTATTCTACAATAATAGAAAGATAACAAGATTCTCTCAAACAATCGTGGATTGTATGTCATGGAGATAGACAATGATTTACCAAGCTAACACCCTACAGGTAAAGGAATTACAAGATGGTATTGCGGAATTAAGCTTCTGTGCACCAGCCTCTGTAAACAAACTCGACCTTGCTACTTTAGAATCACTAGATAAAGCGTTAGATGCTCTTAATGCTCATGCAGGATTACGTGGTTTAATCTTAACTTCAAACAAAGACGCGTTCATTGTAGGCGCAGACATCACTGAATTTCTTGGCCTGTTTGCTAAGCCAGAAGCAGAACTTGATGAATGGTTAAGATTCGCTAATTCAATCTTCAGCAAGCTCGAAGACCTCCCTGTCCCAACTCTTTCAATGATGCGTGGCCATGCCCTTGGCGGCGGCTGTGAATGTGTACTCGCTACTGATTTCCGTATCGGTGACAAGACCACCAGCATTGGCCTACCTGAAACCAAACTCGGAATCATGCCTGGTTTTGGTGGTTGTGTGCGCCTACCTCGCGTTATCGGTGCTGACAGCGCAATGGAAATTATCACGCAAGGCAAAGCATGCCGTGCAGATGAAGCGCTTAAAGTTGGCTTGTTAGATGCGATTGTTGAAACAGACCAGTTACTAGAGTCGGCAATCAACACCGTTTCTCTGGCTGCTAATGAAAAGTTAGACTGGCAATTACGCCGCAAACAAAAAACATCAGCATTATCGCTAAGCAAACTAGAAGCGATGATGAGCTTTACCATGGCTAAGGGCTTAGTGGCTCAAAAAGCAGGGCCTCACTACCCAGCTCCGATTACTTCGGTGATTGCTATTGAAGAAGCAGCACGTAGCGATCGCGATGCAGCACTCGACATCGAACGTAAACACTTCGTTAAGCTAGCAAAATCTGAAGAAGCGAAAGCACTGGTTGGCTTATTCTTAAATGACCAATACATTAAAGGCTTAGCAAAACAGGCTGGTAAATCTGCGAATAAAGCGACTGAACGTGCTGCGGTACTTGGTGCTGGCATCATGGGCGGCGGTATTGCTTACCAGTCAGCATTAAAGGGCGTACCAGTGATGATGAAAGACATCGCACAGGCATCTCTTGATCTTGGTATGAACGAAGCTTCTAAGCTGTTGAATAAACGCTTATCACGCGGTCGCCTAGACGGATTCAAAATGGCAGGAATTCTATCTTCTATTACTCCAAGTCTACATTACGCAGGTGTTGAACAATCAGATGTGATTGTGGAAGCCGTTGTAGAAAACCCTAAGGTAAAAGCAGCAGTATTAAGCGAAGTGGAAGGTTTGGTTGGTGAAGACACGGTTCTTACATCAAACACCTCAACGATTCCGATCAACCTGCTAGCAAAATCTTTGAAGCGCCCAGAAAACTTCTGTGGCATGCACTTCTTTAACCCTGTGCATCGCATGCCTTTGGTTGAGATCATCCGAGGCGAGCATACTTCAGAAGAAACCATTAATCGCGTAGTCGCTTACGCAGCGAAAATGGGCAAATCCCCAATCGTTGTTAATGACTGCCCGGGCTTCTTCGTAAACCGTGTACTTTTCCCTTACTTTGGCGGTTTCAGCATGTTGCTACGTGACGGTGCTGATTTCACTAAAATCGATAAAGTCATGGAACGTAAGTTCGGTTGGCCGATGGGCCCAGCATACTTGCTAGACGTTGTGGGCCTAGATACAGCACACCACGCACAAGCAGTAATGGCACAAGGTTTCCCAGAGCGTATGGGCAAAGAAGGTCGTGATGCGATCGACGCGCTTTATGTCGCTGAAAAATACGGCCAGAAGAACGGCAGCGGTTTCTACACATACAGCGTAGACAAACGCGGTCGTCCTAAGAAGACCTTCTCTGAAGACATTCTTCCTATCTTGGCTGACGTATGCCAACAGCCACAAGACTTTGATGACCAGACCATTATCCAGCGCGTGATGATTCCAATGATCAACGAAGTGGTACTTTGTCTAGAAGAAGGCATTATCGCGACACCGCAAGAAGCGGATATGGCACTGGTTTACGGTTTAGGCTTCCCTCCATTCCGAGGCGGCGTATTCCGCTACTTAGACAGTGTGGGTATTGGTAACTTCGTTGAAATGGCGAAAGGCTACCAAGACTTAGGTGCAATGTACCAAGTTCCTCAACTATTGCTTGATATGGCAACTAAGGGCGAAAGCTTTTACGACAGCCAACAAGCCAGTTCTCTGTAACCCACATTTGGAAAAGGAATAGCAAAATGAAAAATGTAGTTGTTGTTGATTGCCTTCGTACCCCAATGGGACGTTCCAAAGGTGGAGCTTTCCGTCACACTCGTGCTGAAGATCTGTCTGCACATTTGATGAAAGGCATTTTAGAGCGCAACCCAGAAGTAAACCCTGTCGAAATTGAAGACATTTACTGGGGCTGTGTACAACAAACACTAGAGCAAGGCTTCAACGTTGCACGTAACGCTGCCTTGCTTGCTGGTCTACCGATTGAGATTGGTGCGGTGACGGTCAACCGTTTATGTGGCTCATCTATGCAAGCTCTGCATGATGCAACCCGCTCTATCATGGTTGGTGATGCTGAAATCTGCCTGATTGGTGGTGTGGAACATATGGGTCATGTACCAATGAACCACGGTGTTGATTTTCACCCTGGCATGTCAAAACACGTAGCGAAAGCTGCGGGCATGATGGGCCTAACGGCTGAGATGCTAGGTAAAATGCACGGTATTAGCCGTGAAGACCAAGATGCATTCGCAGCGCGCTCACATGCTCGCGCTCAAGCAGCAACAGTTGAAGGTCGTTTCAAAAATGAAATCCTACCAACAGAAGCTCACGCGGCAGACGGTTCACTGTTCACTCTGGATTACGATGAAGTCATTCGTCCAGAGACAACGGTTGAAGGCCTATCTCAGCTTCGCCCGGTATTTGACCCGGCAAACGGCACAGTAACAGCAGGTACGTCATCAGCTCTGTCTGATGGTGCTTCTGCAATGCTAATCATGAGCGAAGAGAAAGCCAACGCACTTGGCCTCAAGATTCGTGCTCGCGTGAAGTCGATGGCTATCGCAGGTTGCGATCCTTCAATCATGGGTTACGGCCCTGTCCCAGCTACACAAAAAGCACTTAAACGTGCAGGCCTAACCATTGAAGATATGGGTGTGATTGAGCTAAACGAAGCGTTTGCCGCTCAATCTCTTCCGTGTGCGAAAGACCTAGGTCTACTGGATGTGGTTGATGAGAAAGTAAACCTTAACGGCGGTGCGATTGCTCTTGGTCACCCACTGGGCTGTTCTGGCTCTCGTATCTCGACGACCCTAATCAACCTAATGGAAGCACAAGATGTGAAATACGGCTTAGCGACCATGTGTATTGGTTTAGGTCAAGGTATTGCAACGGTATTTGAACGCCCATAGCGATCACTGACGGTAATACTTGAAGAGTAATCTTTTGTGCAGCTATATTTATATAGCTGCACTTTTTATTACTCGACATCCAACAATACATAGATTCGTTCACCGAATTTAGCGAAAGAAAATCACTACTTACATCTATGCACAAAACGCATAGATTCAATGTTGATGTTTCATTATTTTTTCTCGGATGATTCAACTACAGTTACTTCAGTTTCCTAATATTTCTCCCATGGAGCAGATCATGTTTAAAGCACTTGTACTAAACCAAGAAGACAAAAAAACTATCGCATCAGTTTCTCAAATTGAAGAGTCTCAATTACCAGAAGGCAACGTGAAGATCGATGTAAGCTACTCTTCTTTGAACTACAAAGATGGTTTGGCGATTACAGGTAAAGGGCGCATTGTTCGCAACTTCCCGATGGTTCCTGGTATCGACCTTTCTGGTGTGGTTTCACAATCTGATGACCCTCGCTACAAAGCGGGCGACGAAGTAGTTCTGACTGGTTGGGGTGTTGGTGAAGGTCACTGGGGTGGCATGGCTGAGAAAGCAAGCCTAAACGGTGACTGGTTAGTGCCTATGCCTAAAGGTCTAAACGCGAAAAAAGTAATGGCAATCGGTACTGCTGGCTTCACCGCTATGCTTTGTGTGCAAGCAATCGTAGATGCAGGCATCAAGCCAGAAGACGGGGAAATCCTAGTAACAGGTGCAAGTGGCGGCGTAGGCAGTGTGTCTATCACTCTACTAAACCAACTAGGTTACAAAGTAGCAGCAGTAACAGGCCGAGCTTCAGAAAACGGTGAACTACTAAAATCACTAGGCGCGACACGCATTGTTGAACGTGCTGAACTAGAAGAACCAGCTAAACCACTAGAAAAACAACTGTGGGCTGGTGCTATCGATACTGTAGGTAGCAAAGTACTTGCAAAAGTATTGGCGCAAATTGATTACAACGGTGCAGTTGCGATGTGTGGTCTAGCAGGCGGTTTTGACTTACCAACAACAGTAATGCCATTCATTCTACGTAACGTTCGTCTACAAGGTGTTGATTCTGTAATGTGCCCTCGTGAAAAGCGCATTAAAGCGTGGGAACAGCTGGCTGAGCTACTACCAGAATCTTTCTACGCTCAAGCAACCAAAGAAGTGTCTTTAGACGGTGCAATTCAAGCCGCAGAAGACATCACTAACGGTCAAATCACTGGTCGCGTTGTTATTAAACTGTAATTGTGAATTAAACTCCCGTAACCCAAAATAACAAAGGGCTGATAGTAATCAGCCCTTTTGCGTTTTTGTCATTTAGGTCGAGTGAGTCCAAACTAAGTCTCAATTAACCCAAACCTACATCCGCAATCCGTTTTTGAATCAGCTCGCCACACTCTTCTTTGACCACTCTTCTTAACCATTGCTGTGAAGCAGAAGAGTCGCAACGAGCATGCCAGATCAGTGAGTAATCAAACGGCATAAACTCAAATGGCAACGGTTTAACGACTAAGTCATAACGCTCTGCTACCAAATAAGCCAAATCAGCAGGTACTGTGATCACTAATGGCATTCTATCGACAATCGCTAATGCCGCTTCAAGATGATAAGCGCGCAGCACCATTTTACGAGGCTGTTGATTAGCTAAAGCGTTGTCTAATAAAGATTTAACACCATCACTGATCGCAATCATCGCATGAGGTAAAGAAACATAATCCTCAAGGCTTAAAGGCTGCTCGGCCAATGGGTGTTTTTTAGATAACAAACACGATACACCAACCGGTCCCAAGACCTCTTGATGAAGTGGTGCAATGCTGCCACTCGGACGACAAATCGCCATATCAACACGTTCGGTACTGAGCTGCTTAAACAAATGCTCATGCTGCAGCGGTGCAAATTCCAAAGAGATATTAGGCGCTTGCTCGTAAATTTTCGGCAGGGCATAAGGCAATATGGTTTGCATCGCGTAGTCAGTGGTCGCAATCAGGAAGCGCTCACTGCAGTAATAGGGGTCAAAATCACTCGGGCTAAGTAATTGGCGAAAAGACTCCAAAGGTTGATCAATGCGCTGACTGATCTCGAGGGCTTTCTTGGTAGGAATAAGGTGCTGACCTTGGCGTGTAAACAGCGGATCGTTAAGTAGTTCTCTTAAGCGCCCTAACACTCGACTGGTTGCCGATTGACTTAAGTTAAGACGAAGCGCGGCTTGGCTAACACTGCCCTCTTCAATCAATACTTTTAAGGCGACCAGTAAATTCAGGTCTCTACGATAGATGTCTTCTAATTCCACGCCACTTACCTAGCTGTATACAATTATCATTGGTCACTAAGTTGTTTATAGCATGCTTTAGATAAAAAAAATCCCGCAATTACGCGGGGAAGCCCAAGAAAATCTGGGGATAGTGTCGGAATGTTGTCGTATCGGAATTTGCTTGTTGTATCCGGGTTAGTGCTCTTGCTCCTCGGCTATGCCTTGCCAACGGCGCATCTCTACCCAAATACCAATAATCGTTGCTACTATGCCAAAGATTGGCATCAGTGAGGTCTCTGTCGATGAGCGTAGTACTAACGCACAAAAAGAAATAAAACAGAGAACCGAATAAATTGTTAATCTATCTAATCCTGTCAACATCGCCACTCCTTAGCTAGTTGCCTTTGTTTCAAGTTGTTATCAACTTGTTAACTAAGTTATAGGAAATGATTCTGTTTGCCAAGCACTTATTGCATATTTTTTCTGCAGACGTATTATTCACTCGTTAGATAGATATAGAGATACAAACCATGACATTCAAACCTGAACTGGCAACCCATACTTTAGAAGCTGAAGGCCTGCGTTGCCCAGAGCCAGTAATGATGGTCAGGAAGACAATTAGAAACATGCAGGATGGCGATGTGTTACTGGTAAAAGCTGACGACCCTTCGACAACTCGAGATATTCCGAGCTTTTGTCGATTCATGGATCACCAGTTGGTAGGCCAAGCAACAGAAACGTTGCCTTACCAGTATTTGATCAGAAAGGGATTGGAGGCGTAGCGCCCCACCGACTATCAAGTATCAAAAAAGCCGCTGGTACCTTATGTTCTTAAACAGAACTCAGAGTACCAGCGGCTTTTTGTTTATTCGCTTCTAGACTTGTTTTGCAGATGCTCCAGCTGATGCTGAATTTCTCGGATATCTTTGCGCATCGGAATAATATGCGCGACCCGAATCCAAGCCTCTACCGCAAGCGCAGTCATGATGATGGCACCCGCGACCATTGGCAGCCACATGTCCGTCAACACCATGCCTAATAATGTAAGTGCAAGACCAAAGGTAAATAGATAACTTTGGCTTTGTGGAGTAATACCCATATAACGCGTCAACATAATCATGCCCTCGTGTTCTTAACTCACAAGATTAAAATATCATGACAAGTATGACAGTTATATGTCCGTTCGCTCGATAAACCCCACAATACTGTAAGAGTATGACCTACAACACATTACTCTACTGATTGAGTATAATAAGACTCAATACCACCTATCAATAGAAAGCCGCAGCGATAGCTAAACCCACGAATAACAAGGCTGTGATCTTACGAATCAGATCAAGAGGCATCTTATCAGCAGACAGCTTACCGATGATCACCACAGGCACATTTGCCAGCAACATACCAATGGTTGTACCCAGAATCACCCACGCTAATGCATCCGCATATTGAGCCCCTAGGATAGAGGTCGCAATTTGGGTTTTATCGCCGATCTCAGCAATAAAGAAAGCGATAAAACTGGCGACAAACGGTCCTCGGTTTGAGATCTGTTCATCGTCATCTAACTTATCGGGAATCAAAATCCAGCCAGCCATCGCAATGAAACTGACCACCAGCACCCACTTTAATACTTCAGGTGAAAGATAATCAGCAACCACGACCCCGAGCCATGCTGCAAGGGCATGATTGGCAATGGTGGCAAAGAAGATAGCCGCAATGATAGGTATCGGCTTGCGATATCGACTGGCTAATAAAAGAGATAGCAACTGAGTCTTATCACCGATCTCGGCTAAGGCGACAGTTGTAATTGAAATTGCTAAAACGCTCACGACATGCTCATTTGGGATGGGGATTATTATATTTAACCAAAGACAAACCTCGCGCCCCATCCCGGTTCACGATGCTTGTCTATGGTCTTGCTAAGCACCACCAAGGTGGTGGTTGCCTCGAACGCCATGATGATTTTGCATCAATTATGTTGACGAACGAACTCATTCAATAGGATATGAATAAGTAAGCTACTCCCCAAAGACCGCGAGATTTTAATAGCCCATGCTTTCAAACACAAGTGTCAAAGTTATCAAAATATCCACTTGTGCCGAAAAACAAACATTAAAGGCACAAAAATCCACTAAACGACATTTTAGACCACTAATTAAACAAGATTACCCCTACTCGCTTTACAAATATCTCGGTATACTCAGAGGTTATTTTTCTCATTCATTTAAAAGAATCGCGCGAACCTGACTATGCAAAAATACGATATCAAAACCTTCCAGGGAATGATCCTCGCGCTGCAGGATTACTGGGCACAAAACGGTTGTACCATTGTTCAACCACTAGATATGGAAGTAGGTGCTGGCACCTCTCACCCAATGACATGTCTACGTGCACTTGGCCCAGAGCCAATGTCTACGGCATACGTTCAACCTTCCCGTCGTCCGACCGATGGTCGTTACGGTGAAAACCCGAACCGCCTGCAGCACTACTATCAATTCCAAGTAGCTCTAAAACCTTCTCCAGATAACATCCAGGAGTTGTACTTAGGCTCTCTTGAAGTTCTTGGTGTCGACCCGCTTGTTCACGACATTCGCTTCGTTGAAGATAACTGGGAAAACCCAACACTAGGCGCATGGGGCCTTGGTTGGGAAGTATGGCTAAACGGTATGGAAGTGACTCAATTCACTTACTTCCAACAAGTTGGCGGTCTTGAGTGTAAGCCTGTAACAGGTGAGATCACTTACGGTATCGAGCGTCTAGCAATGTACATCCAGGAAGTAGATTCTGTTTACGACCTAGTATGGAACATAGCACCAGACGGTTCTAACGTAACTTACGGTGACATCTTCCACCAAAACGAAGTTGAGCAATCAACCTACAACTTCGAGCACGCAGACGTAGATTTCCTATTCACTTTCTTCGACCAGTGCGAGAAAGAGTGTAAAGAGCTACTTGAGCTTGAGAAGCCACTTCCGCTTCCAGCTTACGAGCGCATTCTAAAAGCAGGTCACGCATTCAACATCCTTGATGCGCGCAAAGCTATCTCTGTAACAGAGCGTCAACGTTACATCCTTCGTATCCGCAACCTGACTAAATCAGTTGCTGAGGCGTACTACGCGTCACGTGAAGCGCTTGGCTTCCCAATGTGTAAGAAGGACAAATAATCATGGCGAAGAATTTTCTAATTGAACTGGGTACGGAAGAGCTTCCACCAACAGCACTTCGTTCTCTAGCAGAAGCATTTGCTTCTAACTTTGAAGCAGGTCTTAAAACGGCTGAGCTTTCTCACGAAGGCATCAAGTGGTACGCAGCACCTCGTCGTCTAGCACTTAAAGTAACAGCACTGGCTGAAGGACAAGCAGACAAAGTCGTTGAAAAACGTGGTCCTGCTGTTTCTGTTGCATTCGATGCTGAAGGCAACGCGACTAAAGCAGCACAAGGTTGGGCTCGTGGTAACGGCATTACTGTTGATCAAGCTGACCGTCTAAAAACAGACAAAGGCGAGTGGCTTCTTTTCAAACAAGAAGTGGCTGGTAAACCTGTTCAAGAATTGGTGATGGACATCGCTGCGAAAGCACTAGCTGGCCTACCAATCCCTAAAGCAATGCGCTGGGGTAACTCAGACATTCAATTTATCCGTCCAGTGAAAACACTGACAGTACTACTAGGTGATGAACTTGTTGAAGGCGAAATCCTTGGCGTAGCATCTGCTCGTACTATCCGTGGCCACCGTTTCATGGGCGAACAAGAGTTCACAATCGATTCTGCTGACCAATACCCTGCGATCCTAGAAGAGCGCGGTAAAGTAATGGCAGACTACGAAGCGCGTAAAGCGATCATCCTTGCTGACTCTCAAAAAGCGGCAGCAGCGGTTGGCGGTAAAGCTGACCTAGAAGATGACCTTGTTGAAGAAGTAACGTCTCTAGTTGAATGGCCAGTAGTACTTACAGCGAAGTTTGAAGAAGAGTTCCTAAAAGTACCTTCTGAAGCTTTGGTTTACACCATGAAGGGTGACCAAAAGTACTTCCCTGTTTACGACGAAAACAAGAAGCTACTTCCTAACTTTATCTTCGTATCAAACATCGAGTCTAAAGAGCCTCGTCACGTTATCGAAGGTAACGAGAAAGTGGTACGTCCGCGTCTTGCTGATGCTGAGTTCTTCTTCAACACCGACCGTAAGCGTCCGCTGATCGATCGTCTTGCTGAGCTAGACCAAGCTATCTTCCAGAAGCAACTTGGTACTATCAAAGACAAAACAGACCGCATCACAGAACTTGCTGGCTACATCGCCGAGCAAATCGATGCTGACGTTGAGAAATCTAAGCGCGCAGGTCTACTGGCGAAGTGTGACCTAATGACATCTATGGTATTCGAATTCACGGATACACAAGGTGTAATGGGCATGCACTACGCGACTCACGATGGTGAAGACGAGCAAGTTGCACTAGCACTTTACGAGCAGTACATGCCTCGTTTCGCTGGTGACGATCTACCAAGCACAGGTATCTCTTCTGCAGTTGCAATGGCAGACAAGCTAGATACTATCGTAGGTATCTTCGGTATAGGCCAAGCACCAAAAGGTTCTGACCCATTCGCGCTACGTCGTGCATCACTAGGTGTACTACGTATCATCGTTGAAAACGGCTACAACCTAGACCTAACCGATCTGATCGGTAAAGCGAAAGAGCTACTAGGCGACAAGCTGACTAACGAAAACGTAGAAGCTGACGTTATCGACTTCATGCTAGGTCGTTTCCGCGCATGGTACCAAGATGCTGGTTTCAGCGTTGATATCATCCAAGCGGTACTAGCACGTCGTCCAACTAAGCCAGCTGACTTTGACCAACGCGTTAAAGCGGTTTCTCACTTCCGTGAACTGGAAGCAGCAGAAGCACTAGCAGCAGCGAACAAGCGTGTAGGTAACATCCTTGCGAAATTCGATGGCGAGCTACCAGCTGAAATAGACCTAACGCTTCTTCAAGAAGACGCAGAGAAAGCACTGGCTGAAAACGTTGAAGTAATGACAGAAGCACTAGAGCCAGCATTCGCAACAGGCAACTACCAAGAAGCCCTAAGCAAACTTGCTGACCTACGTGAACCTGTTGATGCATTCTTCGATAACGTAATGGTGATGGCTGATGACGAAGCGCTTAAGAAGAACCGTCTAACGCTACTGAACAACCTACGTAACCTGTTCCTACAAATTGCTGACATCTCTCTACTGCAAAAATAAGCACGAGTGAGACAGTTGCTCTAAGCCATACTCTGAGTAACTAACGGTAAACACCCAAAGGGAAGCGAAAGCTTCCCTTTTTGTTTTTGTGAACCAAGCATTTGTTTGTAGAGGTGTTATTGATTATCTGAATGAATCAGCGCTCAGACTGTAGAGGGCATTGTTTGCTATAACTGACCTGTTTATTCAGGGGAAGGGAACAATGAAAAAAACAGTACTCGCGCTTTCAATACTCGCACTCAGCGCATGCAGCCAAACCAGTGATGACAGCTTATTGCTGACGATTGATAACAACACTGTCATATTTGAATCGACAGGAAAAGGCACTGTTATTGCTGAACAGGAACTCGCCAAAGGTAGCTATACCTTCTCTATCAGCGATACTCAAAATACCTGTGGCACCAACTATGCGCTGGCTGAAGAAAACCGCATCAAGTTCAATAAACCCCTTCGCCTAGACGACTGTGCCGAGAAATCTGAGATCGCCATTAAAGTCTTTCGCGCTAACACCTATCAATTCACGCTCAACCCACAGACTAATGAACTCACAGTTCAGATAAAGCCGAAGCAACAGCAGGTACAAAGCTTTGCCTGTCCAGAGCCTAGTGACGAGCCAACTACCATCGACGTTGCTCAAACCTTTGATGATGGCACCGTGGTTAGAGATGCCCTTTCAGGCACACAAGCGACTGTAACTAATGGCAGCGTTACCATGCAGCCTGCAGAAAACAGCCAAGGTGTCTTGTTACTAGAAAAGGTTGAGCCCGAAACCAAAGCTGAATTTAGTTGGGATAACGCCACGGTTTACTTCGTGATGACCGACCGCTTCCATAACGGCAACCCTAACAACGACAACAGTTACGGTCGCAGTCAAGACGGACAAGACGAAATCGGCACCTTCCATGGTGGTGATTTAGCCGGCTTAACCGAAAAACTCGATTACATAGAGTCACTCGGTGCTAACGCCATCTGGATAACATCTCCGTTAGAGCAGATTCACGGCTGGGTTGGCGGTGGTGACAGAGGTGACTTCAAGCATTATGGCTACCATGGTTACTACCATCAAGACTGGACTAAGCTCGATGACAACATGGGTACCGAAGACGAGCTAAAAACCTTCATCGATACCGCGCACAGCAAAGGCATTCGCGTTGTTTGGGATGTGGTAATGAACCACACAGGCTATGCGACACTTGCCGACATGCAAGAGTTTGATTTTGGTAAGCTCAACCTAACAGATGAACAATCCAAACAAACACTTGGCGAAAACTGGACAGACTGGCAACCCGCTAAAGGTCAGAACTGGCACTACTTCAATAACTACATCTCATACAGCGATAAAGAAGCGTGGGAGAAATGGTGGGGTAAAGCTTGGTTACGCAGCGATATCGGCGCTTACGACTCTCCGGGTTACAACAACCTGACCATGTCTTTGGCGCACCTGCCCGATTTTAAAACCGAATCAACAGAGACCACTGGGCTACCGAACTTCTATAGCAACAAATCCACCAGCGCGACCGATGAGCTTAAAACACCTCGCGACCACCTAATCACTTGGTTATCTGATTGGGTGCGTGAATACGGCGTTGATGGCTTTAGGGTTGATACCGCCAAGCACGTAGAACTCGAAGCGTGGGCAGAGCTTAAAGCCAGCACCAACCAAGCGCTTGCTGAGTGGAAGCAGAACAACCCAGAAAAGGCCTTGGATGACTTACCATTCTGGATGACTGGTGAAGTCTGGGCACACAGCGTCGTGAAATCAGATTACTTCGCTAACGGCTTTGATTCGATCATCAATTTTGAATTCCAGAGCGACATCGCCCCTAAGGCGCTGAAGTGCCTGTCTGATCTCGATGCCGATTACCTCCGTTATGCAGAGAAGATCAACACTGACAGTGAGTTCAACGTGCTGAGTTACCTATCGTCTCACGACACCTCGCTATTCTGGACGCAGCACGGCAGTGACTTTGCCAAACAGACCAAAGCAGCGAATGCATTAATGCTGGCTCCAGGCGCAGTGCAGATCTATTACGGAGATGAAATCGCCCGTGACTTTGGCCCAACAGGATCGGACCCAATGCAAGGTACTCGCTCAGACATGCCATGGGATCAAATCACCGGCGAACGTGCAGAGTTGCTAGAACATTGGCAAGCGCTTGGTCAATTCCGCCAACGCCACCCAGCGGTTGCTCAAGGCAAGCACATCATCCGCAATAGTAAGGGCTACTATGCGTTCGAACGCCAATACCAAGATGACAAAGTATTGGTTGTTTATACCGGTTCTAAGTAAACGCCGAGTGACATAACACAGCAGAAACTCAAGGAGAAGCTTAGGCTTCTCCTTTTTTTTATCCTAAGCTAGTGTAAGCTCTATGTAGTTGAATCTTATTGTATATAGGGATATTGAATGCTGGTTGTTTTGGTTGAAGATAATGAGATATTAAATCATCACCTCTCGTCTCAACTTGGTGATCTTGGCCATACCATTTACGCAGAGAAAACTGCATCAGCCTGTCTACAAACCATTCAAAAACAACCCAATACCGATGTCATGATCATCGATCTTGGCCTGCCAGATTTCGACGGCTTTACGCTGATTAAGCAGATACGCCGCAAAGAGATTACAGTTCCTATTCTGATTTTAACCGCTCGCGGTGACTGGCAGGATAAAGTTGAAGGGCTCAATTGTGGCGCCGACGATTACCTAACCAAGCCATTTCAATTTGAAGAACTGCTCGCCAGACTTGAAGCACTTGTACGTCGAAATCAAGGATTTGCAGCCTCTCAAATCAAGGCGCAATCACTGACTCTTGATACTCAAGCCAAAAGCATTACCTACAATGAAATGCTTCTCGACCTCACGGCACTCGAATACCAAATCTTCGAGTATCTAATTCGTCATAGTTTGAAGATTGTCTCCAAGCAACAAATCTTGGACTCTCTGTACGACCAAGGAGAAGGCATTCAGCTTAATAACATTGAAGTGATCGTTTCGCGGCTGCGTAAAAAGCTTGCTCAACATACCGAAGAAAAACTGATCAGCACGGTTCGAGGACAAGGCTATCGATTCGAAATAGAAGCGAAATGATATGAAAAGACTGTATAAAACCCAGTTTAGACGACGTACCTTTGCCA
Organism: Vibrio sp. TMPB1044; assembly: GCF_030442075.1. Classification (NCBI taxonomy): domain Bacteria; kingdom Pseudomonadati; phylum Pseudomonadota; class Gammaproteobacteria; order Vibrionales; family Vibrionaceae; genus Vibrio; species Vibrio sp. TMPB1044. The sequence goes on from NZ_JAUJED010000018.1 coordinate 17,351, forward strand.
CTGCTGCTTCCATTCTTTTTACTATGGTACTGACTAGCACTTGGTTCTATTACAACACCCAAAAACACCAGCTGTTTGAAGACTATTCTAAAAACACGCTCCGAGAGTTACCTTCAATTGTCAACGAACTCCTCTCCTCGGGTGAGATCCCGCCACTCACTGAGTGGAATAGCTTTTATGCCAAAGAGTCACCTAATACCAGCGTCATCTTATGTGACCACAACAGCCATCAAGTTTGGACTTCAATCGACGTTGAGCGAAGAACCAAACAGCTGGCAAAGTTAGGTATCTCACGTCCTCAAATAGACAACCTGTGTACTGATCTCAATTTTCCAATCGATACAATTCGGCTAGTAGAGAAACCGAGTGGAGCCGCGTTTATCGTCCACACAATGCTATGGAAAGGTTTTAAAGATCAAGAAGATGGAAAGGTAATCCTTACTCAAAGAGTCGAACATAAGATGGAACCAATAAAGCAACTAAAATACACCACGATAGGTGTATTGATAGTAGCCCTGACATTAATCAGTGCCCTGCTTTTACTCTTCTATCGCATCAGCTTTGCCCCCTTTGTTCGCTTAGAAAAAGAGCTGCACGAAATAAAACAGGGTAAGCAGAACCAGCTAGCAGAAAGCTACCCAGAAGACCTGCACAATGTGACTAGTGCACTGAATGAGCTATTGTTCCAGCAAAAGGAAAATCAGGAACGTTATAAACGGTCACTGAACGATCTCGCCCATAGCTTGAAGACTCGTGTTGCTGTATCCCAAGCACTACTAGACGATTCATCACCCACTAAAAACCATCAAATCAATCAACAATTACTCGAAATGGATAGCCTTATCCAAGGTCAGCTAAAGCGAGCATCATTAGGAGTGAAAGGTATCACCACCAATGACACCCTACTTAAGCCTGTATTAGATAGCTTGGTTGGTATGTTCACCAAGATTTATACTGACAAGTCGATCCAATTTGTCTCTGACTATCCAGATAACCAAACCCTGCCATTAAGTAAAGATGACCTAATGGAAATAATGGGTAACATATTAGAAAACACCTACCGTTTTGCTGATCAGTCGATCTTGTTCAAGGTTACTAATATTGATAATCAGATTATGGTTGAGATCAGTAATGATGGCCCAGCTATCGACAGTAATACTAGCCAGAGCTTATTTCAACGAGGTGTAAGAGCTGACCAACAAAACCCAGGCACAGGGTTAGGCTTGGCACTATGTGATGAGATAATTCACAGCTACAAAGGGGCAATTTGGTTTGAGACACCAGAAGACCCATCCATGGGTGTCTCGCTGAGGATTTTACTGCCGCAGCCCTAGCCATAAGCCATAAGCTATAAGCTATAAGCTATAAGCCATAAATTAAAGATAGGTTAAGATTGAATATCGACTCTACGATTCAGATGACGGCCAGTCTCCAAGTCATTACTTTGAATCGGAGCTTTCTCACCTTGCGAGGTTACCGTAATTTGTTCAACAGGAACCCCATGCTCACGCAGATACGTAACAACTGACTCTGAACGCTTTAAACCCAAGCTCAAATTGTATTTCCCCGATCCTTTCGAGTCGGTGTTACCCACAACACTCAATTCGGGCACCTGTTGCTCTAACTTCGCTCCGAGCTTAAGTAACAAATAGCGCGACTGTTTATTCAGTTCATCCTTATCAAAGTCAAACAACACTCTGGCAACCAGATCACGGGGTTGATTTTCATCTTCGATGACGGCTCTGCTCAACAGAAACTGAGTACAGCTATTGCTGAGATCAGATTGAGTAAGCTTGCCTTGAATTAACTCAACCAGAGCCTGATTATCAACCGTTGCCGATACCTGCATGAAAGGCCCCTGATGGTACATAACCTTAGTACCTTGCCCAACCGTAACCGACTGCTCAAATTCGGAGCTGCCAGTATCACAGTATTGGTAAAGCAGTTCGTTCGTATCGAGTTTCGGTGTTGCTGCCATAACCGAAAAAGGCAGTGCCAATAACAATGTTATCGATATAAATTTGTTCATTCTAATTCTCTGGATATTCATCAACTATCTGATCGACCAGACACAACATTACTGCGCCAAGTGACCTACTTCTTCAGTTATCAGGGCTAAGATCTTATTCAAGATATCTTGCTTATTTTCAGCCTTAAAAACGTTGTCTTTACCAACGCAATTAAGTAGTCCTGTGTTGGCATGCAAATCATAATCAAAGCCGATCACCGACATGCGCGCATTCATCGCCTCGCCCCAACTCGTAAACTTACCCGGGCTCACTCCATCAACAACAGCGACATCATCATTAAGATTATCTGCTGAGACCTTGCCGCCATTTATCATATTCTTAATGTTGGTACACATACCCTTGTTCACGAGCTTGTTCGTTTGTCCTGCGTAGTGATTCCAATCCTCACCATCCGACAAGATGATAATCAGTTGGTTCGGATTCTTGGCCAATGACGTCACAATCTGCCCTGCGCGAATGATTCCTTGTAGTGAGGCAGTACCACCAGACGCCTTGAAGGTTCTGACTTTTTTCATAAATCCATCAAAATCCTCGGTATAGAAAATATCGGTAAACACCGCGTCACCATCACCATTGGGGATTCGTTTGGCAGCACCCTTCACCTTAAATTGTTGCTCAATGGTCTTGTTAAAGTTCACAACATCATCTTTGTCATACTCACCCATTTTGGTAACGATGCGTTGATCTCGAAATACCAGTTTGCCAGCAGTATTAGCGTTCACGGTACGTCGGTTATAACCTGTGAGAGAAACTCGGTGCTTTATACCTGGCGTCACCGCATTAAATTTTCCTAGTTCATCAGTCACCAGTTCTAGCGTGTCTTTGAGGTCTTCAATCTTACTTTTTTTACCGCCACTCCAGTCATCGTTCATTGATGCAGAGAAATCGACGACAAAGGTGATATCAACAATCTTGCTTTGAAACTTTCGAGCCTTTGAAGAACCAGTCACATCAAAGGTGTCACCAAATCCCACGCTCACACCTTGCCCCGGAAACCACGATTGGTGCTGCGTTCGACCGGCAACTCGGTATTCAAAATAGCGAGCTCCACCTTGTTTAGCCTGCTGGGTACAATCTGCAATTTGATCGCACGAGAGCTTATTGACCTCAACATCAAGCAAGGTATCCATATCGTAGAGGTAGTGATCGATATAAGACTGAGCCAACGAGTGGTTTTCACTGTCTTCTGCAGATACCGCCAATACTGCCGCTTCTGCTGCTTCTTCTAATCTCGCTTTTGTCTGTAAAGCACGTGCCCCATCAGAGCCCAACATAAACACACCAAATAACACGGGGATACATATCGCGAACAAGATCGCAGCATGGCCAGACTGTTTAGCCAAAGATAGACTCATGTTTACCTCCCAATCACGACAGAATCTGACATCACGTCGGTAAAGTCAGTACCAACCAGTTCACCAAACCAGTTATTAGTTCGATAGCAGAGCGTTACACGATAAAGAGGCATCTGGTGCCCCCAAACACTCACCACAGACAGATGCTGTAATTCACTAATGGGCTTGGCAACACTGCAGCTTAGATCTCCACGACGTTCCCGAATGCTCGGTGAAGCTTGGCCAATCCCAGTAAAGCTTTGCTCTTCAACCAACAAGCCATAACGCGAAGCGTCATAATTACCAAAGGTACGTTGTAAGGAGTGACGAGCTATCGTGTCTATTTCATCAACCTGCTTAGAGGTTAAGAGCACACTAGAGTCATAAAGCTGCGTGCGTTCTTTGACAACATTCACCAGCGAATAGGACAAACGATCCAACTTACCTTTAACGGAAAGCTTGATGATCACGTCACCACTGAATACCAACAGCAAACTAAAAAAGAACCCTACAATGGCAAACTCGATACTGAATATGCCTTGCTGACACTTTCGCGAGTTAGACTTCAAACTTAGATCTTTCATACTCTTGAACCACGACCATTTCTCGGCTTAGTAATCCGTCTAGACCTAAGAAGTAACTAAAAATTGGGGTGAATGGATAGGTGAGTCGATAAATAGCCAACGACGAGTTCTGCTCATCACCACACTCTTTATAGGACTCACCCGGTGCTATCTGGCACTGATTGGTGACTTTCACCAACTCATCCACCGATGTGAGATAGTGCATGGTTACCTGAAAATCATCACCATCAATCACACTATTCCACATGCTGCCGTCTCTATGTAAAACTTGCTCTACCGTAGCCAAATAATCGTGTGAGCCTTTCTTGGCTTCACGGGCAACTTCCGATATAGCAAGATCGTTAATAGATGAAATGTAAGACATATAGCTCATCTCCACCCACGCCATACACATCAGCCAGAAGGCAAAGAAGCCCATAACAAACTCTATGCTAGCGACACCACGCTGCTTATTTTTCATATTGAATGCTCGACAGCGTATCTAAGCGGCTATCAGCACTCATAGGTTCGAACTTCTGCAGTGAACGATAGATCTTTTCTATTTGGTGCTGACTGTAGGTATCACTTAAGACCTGTTGTACAAACGCATAATGGCCTTGTTTAGCCATGCTAAGCGTCAGATTTGCCATAACCATTTCATCCGCTTGGTGACTCTTATACAACGGCATTAAACGCTTGGCCGCAGTAAGATAATCACCTTCAGCGATGTCCAGTACAGCAAGGTTATTGTTTACTGTGACACCGTCATAGAAGTGATCACGAGCGCGTTCAAAGTAGCGTCTCGCTAGCATCGTTTGAAAGCTGTAACCATAGTAGGTGCCGAGTAAATTCTCAGTGCGGCTATTACTCGGATCTAACTCCAATGCCAGTTTCGCTGCAGCGATTGCTGCTGGATATTGGCCCATATCACCGTATGCCTGCGCTTGGATTTGGTAAGCTTCAAGTGAGGCTTTCTCACTCTCTATAACAGGAGTTATGTAAAAAAGAGCGGATTCTGCATCGGCCAATTTTAAATAGCTACTCGCCAGTTTTTGCCTAATTTCGGCGATATCTTCACGTTGGAGCTGAACTTTATACAGAGCAACCAGTTTTGTGTGATTATTGGTTTGTTGGTAAATCGCTTCCTTCGATTCTTCTTGCTGCCAGATATTAGCAGTTGAACTACATGCCATTAACCACAATGGCAGCATACATATCAGAAATTGTTTAAACACTTTGCATTAACCTCATCACCCCAGGAGCGGCGATAACGAATACGATCGGAATCAAGATGAAGACAATCAATGGTATCGACATCTTGGCGGCTAACTTCCCTATCTTTTCTTCCAGTTCGAGCATTTGTACTTGACGCACATCACTCGCCAATACAGTTAACATGCGATAAATCGACGAGCCGTGTTGAATGCTTTGAGTCAACGTCATCACAAAGCTACGCATTTCACTGCTTGGCACCTGTTGATAAAGCTCTTCAAGCGCCTCTTCCATCCCAACAACTCGAGCGCGATGATTGGTTTTATTCAGTAGATAAGCCAAGTCACGATCAAAGCCTTGCATCTCTTGTGCTAAATACTTCAGTGAAGCTTCAATCGTCATCCCGCTTTGCACACAGATCGCCGTTAGGTCGATCAAGTAAGGCAACTGACCCACTAATTTTTGATGTCGCCACTTAGTTCGCTGAGCGAGTACCATATCGGGCAGCGCAATAGAAACCATTGCCCAACCACATATCAGAGCGACAGCCTGATTAATAGCGACACCGGACCACCAGCACACACCAATGACCACCACTTCACCTATCGCAAGAACCAGATATTTGAGTGGCATATACATGGAGCTATAGCGTGTTTGATAAATACCCGCACCAATAAAGCGCTGCTGCATCTGTTGGTCGGACGCATTAACCAATTGTGTCAGCGGACATAAGAGGCTATCGATTTGTAACTGTCGTTGACTGCGTTGTTGAGTCATCGATTTAAACTGGCTAGCGATACTAGCCAGCTTTTGCTGCGCGATGTACTGCGTGATTAACCAATAACAGAGCAACAACACACCAAATGACAGGCAAGTCCAAATCAACAATGACTGCAACTGAGGCTTGATTAAAATCGAAATAATATTGGCCATTACCTCACCCTCTTCATCAACATCCAAATGATCGCTAAACCAATACTTTCGCTGATCAACAGGTAATATAGAACCGGGCGACCTTCGTCGGTAAACATCAAGAAATCAAAATTCTCAGGGCTCAGTATTGGCAGCATTGAGATAAAGACAAACGGCGTTGCACTGACTATCTTTGCTGAAATACGCGCCTCTGAAGTCATCGCAAACTTCTTTCTTTCCATCGCTCTAGCTTCGAACATCTGACGGTTCAGACGCGACATGACCTCTTTCAATTGCCCACCACGCTGCATGTTGGCACGTAGGGTAATCACAAAGAAATGAAATGACGGATAAGGAAATCGCTGGCAAGACTTACGAAAAACATCGTCCAGCGGCTCACCTAGCTTCAAGCGTTCTGCCATTCTTTTAAACTCTTTGCCAACCTCACCAGGAAGCTTGTTGCCGACAAAACCAATTCCTCGACCAATACTCTCTCCGGCAGATAGAGAGCTAGCCAACATGTTCAATGCATCAGGAAAGCTCTCTTCAAATTGCTTACGGTCACGCTGTTTTAACCACAAGAAGCCCCATACCCAAGTTACAACCAATGCGCTACCAAGGACTAGCCAAGCTGGGAAACCGAATAGGTAGCGGTTCACTGCACCAGCTAAAACACTCACACAACCACTAAGTAAAACCACCTTTACACCAGCAAAAGAGCCCAACTGTCGCTTAACTTGATGAAAAAGGCTTGCTATCGAAGACCAACCTAAGCCATTGGATATCTGACTAAGTTGAATCGCTTGGCGAGGGGCTGTTGACGCTGTTTTTGTCTTATCATTTGATGGAAAATAATCATCAATTGAGTGACTCTTATTAGAAAAAATCACAACCAGCAGCAGGACAACGCCCCAAAACATTAATAGCCAATACACACTGCTACCCCACTAATTCGATCGCATGAATCAACTGCTGTAGTTGTTGTTCACACCCAAAAAAGTGCGCTTTTTTAAAGAGTACCGAGCGGCTCATTACCCCTGAAGTGACATAGCGTCCCGACAACTTTCCATCACTCAACGCACCCTCGATTTGGAAGGTAAATAGTTCTTCAAGCACCACGCTCTCTCCCTCAAGGCCTACAACTTCGGAGATACTGATAATTTTTCTTGAGCCATCATGCAATCGAGTAACTTGCACGATGATATCGACTGCACTCACCACAGAGCGACGAATCGCATCGATAGGCAAATTGTTGGTCGCCATCATTACCATCGCCTCAACACGTGATATTGCGTCTCGAGGACTATTGGCATGCAATGTCGACATCGAACCATCGTGTCCCGTATTCATCGCTTGCAGCATCTCAAAAGCTTCCGGGCCACGGCACTCACCAACAATGATGCGATCAGGACGCATACGCAGTGAGTTAATCACCAAATCTCGAGAAGTGATGGCACCAGTGCCTTCGGTTCCTGCAAGTCGAGTTTCCATTCGAGCAACATGAGGCTGCTGTAATCTTAGTTCTGCGGTATCTTCAATCGTGACAATTCGCTCAACCTCAGAGACGTGCTGTGACAACGCATTGAGCAAGGTTGTTTTACCAGAACCCGTACCGCCAGAGATTAAGATATTCAAGCGACAACGAGCAGCCAATGCCAATAGTTGCGCCATCTCTTCACTAAGCGCTCCTAGCTCCGTTAACTTGTCCAAGTTAATCGCTTGATGGCGAAACTTACGAATAGAAATCAAGGTTCCATCAAGAGCAATCGGCGCGATCACGATATTAACGCGACTGCCATCTTCCAAGCGGGCATCACATGTTGGTGAAGACTCATCAATACGACGCCCTACTCGACTTGCAATGCGCTTAGCAATCTCGATTAACTGTTGTTCATCAATAAACTGCACCTGTGCACGCTCTACCAAACCATTGCGTTCAATAAAGACCTGTTGATGGCCATTGATCATAATATCGCTGATGCTGTCGTCATCCATCAGCACTTGAAGTGGCCCTAAACCAACGAGCTCATTGATTAAACTGGTGACATACTCTTGCTTAGCCAATGTTGAAACAGGAAGCTGTTCACGATTAACCAACACCTCAATGGCGTGGCTCAGCTGCTTCTCTAACTCTTGAGTGGATAAAGACTCAATTGCACTCGCGTCCAAAGCTTCAAATATTTGCTGACGAAGTTGAAGATAGACTTGTTTTGACTGTTGCATGCGAACTACCTCTTAAGCCAAGAGAGCCATGACGTTTTGCTTTTCTGGACGACTTGCTCACCAAGAAGTATCGCCACCAACTGCGTTAAACCCAATTGCATCTCAGATCGAGTTTCAGTGATCAATTCGCCCTGAAGAAGGTATTGATTGGCCTTGTGATCGAACTCAACGTGGCAATTAGCGGCTTGTCCAAAGTGCTTCTCAACATCGGCTTTTGATACCGAGGCGGCATTACTCGGACGAGTGTGATTCATTACCGTCACTATGGTCATTGTTGGCAATTCAGCTTGTACACTGCCAACAATTCGATTGAGCTCTCTCAACGATGAAACGGTAGCATCAAATACCAAAACTAATGAATCAACATCAGCCAGTGCTCGAGACAACTCTTGTTGGGTCAGCGCACTGTGCGAATAGTCTTCAATGATGAATGAACTGTTCTGCTCTACTTGCTTAGTCAGTGCTTGAGTGTATTCATGCAATTCGCCACGACTGAAGTCTTGGGACTCGACCGCCAAAATAGAAAGATTGTTCTCTAAGCTCTGCACCAAATTCGAAGCCAAAGCCGTATCAACCGCAGAAACTAACGTCCCTTTTTGTACGTTACGCTTTTGGAATTTTTTCAAACCGAGCATTACGTCTAGGTTGCTGCCGGTATAGGTGTGGTCAACCAACAAAGTTGGTAGTGAGTGCTGCTTGGCTAAACAACGAGAAACTTCACTCGCAATCAATGAGGTGCCCACTCCGCCTTTCACCCCAACAAAAGCAATTTGCTTAGCCTTACGGTTTCGAGCCACACCTTGACGCTGCATATGATTGTGCAAAACACTTCGGTAAAAATCGGTCACCTCGACTTCGCTGGCAGGCCAAAATAGATAGTAGAAACCTAAGTCCTTTAAAGCACGAATAGTCGTGATCGCATCTTCACTACCAATAACCACAACCGACAAGTGTGTCGGAAGTTGTAAGGCGATCTGCTGAGCATCTCGAACCACATTGTCGCTATCGTTGAGATCAATCATCACCACTTTTAAATTCACGAATTCAGCCAGCTTTAAAGCACTTGCCGGTTGGTTTTCAAAAGCGACAGGCTCAGGCAGGCCTTCAAAACGAAAGGCTTTGTATAAATGAGCTCGGCAATCTTCACTCTGAAACAGCACGGCACAATGGTTATCTACTTGAGGAGTTTGCTCATCCTTAGCACTCAACTTATCGACTAAATTAAACATATTCGTAAACCTAAAACTTGTTGAAGGAGCTGTAGTAAACGGAGTTACAGTGACTTTTCAGGGTTAACCATTGATTGCCAGCGGTTACCGTCGGTATAGCAACCAAGTTTGCTATACCCATAATGCCCGACCTTTTGTTGCTGACAGACCTCTAGACGAACCTGCATATCCGTTGCAATCACAGACACGCTAAAACGATTTGATGTGTTGTTAACTTGATGCTCCACCTGCGACTGAGCAATATGGTTATTGGCAAGTACCTCATCCAGCACTGACACTAGCGGCTGAGGTGATGAGCCATTCACGATAATTTGCCACTGAGCAGTACTGCCCTCTAATTGATAACGCTGAATAAAGGCTTCAAAGCGCTGCTCAACTACAGTGTGATCCTGACTCTGTGCATTAAATTGATAGTGAATCGGCACCACTTCGATAGAGGTACCTTCAGGTTCAACGACATGGTCAGCGCATCCGGTGATGCCAAAGGCACATAACATTCCTAGTAAATAACGTTTCACTGTTTAAAGCCTCCGGCAGATAAAATTTCGCTCGCCCAACGCTGTTCGGCTTTGTCATATTCACTGTCTAGCGCTAAGAAGCGCTTCAAAGTACCCGTTTTTTCCATTATCGGCAGTTGGATCTGATTCGCTTTAACGGGTTGAACTAAGTTGACCGTCGCCACTATTACGAGCTCGGTCTTATTACGTTCCGTTCCTGTGTGTCGGAATAACGCACCAAGAATTGGGATGTCGCCAATAAACGGGATTCGAGTCAGCGATTCGCGCTCTTCACTATTCAGCAAACCACCCAGTACAAAACTTTGCCCATCCCCCAGCTCAACCGTCGTTTGTGCGCGTCGAGTCTTTAGAGCCGGTAAATCGTAGAGTTCGTTACTGTATTGAGCATCTAAAGAGCTCACCTCAGGGGTCAGTGCTAGCTTAATTTTGTCGTCTCTTAGCACCTTCGCCATCAACTCCAATCGAACACCAAACTCTTTATAGTCCACATTGGTGCCACCATCATTACTGGTCACGACCGGTAACTCTCCACCGACAAGAAAGCTCGCTTTCTCACCAGAGATCACCGATAGATTAGGCTCCGCTAGAATCTGACCAACCTGATCCGATCCCACCGCAGAAATCACAGAGACAATATCGCTAGCACTAAAATGGGTAAGCTGATCAACAAACATTCCTGCATTACCTGCAGTGCCCACTTTGATGCCGAAGTCTTGGATAAAAGAGTGAGATACTTCAGCAATAGTCAGCTTTACATTGACCTGCTTGGTAGCGTTCACTTCAATGTTATTCACCACCCCTCGATAGCGACGCTTGGTCATAAACTCAATGCTTAAGTCATCAACTGGCGCTTCATTTTCAGAAGAGAAGTTTTGTTCAACCTCTTCCTTTCCCAATAATTCACCGACCATCTGGTAAATATTGTCTTTCTCTAGTTCGGAAGATACAGGGCCACTCAAGATGATGTTTTCACCAATGCCATAAACAGTCACTTTGGCTTGTGGATACTGAATTTTTATCTGCTGCTCGATATCGGTATAGCTGCGATTCACAACCAGTTGCTGATTCACCAGTTCATTGCCTTGTTGATCAAAAGCGATGAAAGTCGTAGTTCCTAGATGACGGCCAAACACCACAATTTTGTGTTCATCTATCACCTGATAGTCCGCGACCTTTTGGTCAGAAATGAAGACTGAAGCCACATCACCAGTAACCTTCACGGTTGTAGCCTGCCCCTCAGCAAGGTTGATTAAGCTAGCCGCGACTACTAGAGGCGATAGCAACCAAAGCCCAGCAAAGGCTAATATTCGTTTTGTCATCATGATTCGCCCTACTTAAACCGATATTCGCGTATCTCGTCACGTTGACCAGACAAACTGATCACATCACTTGAATCTGCTTCCAGGTCGTCCGAAAACTCTTCACCAATTGATTTATGCACTTCAATCTCAGCAATGCGCTTGGCTATCGTTAATTGAGCAACCTGTCTATTGGTAACTTGTAGTACCAAGGTCACCTCGGTCACTTTTTCACTGCTTAAAGTACTCACCGAACGCTGTCGACTGACCATATCCAAAACAGGAACCAGAGCGAGCAGCGGAGTCATAGTCAGGTGTTGAATGTCATCGACTCTCTTATCATTGGCCAAGTTTTGCTTAGGTGCCGACAACACTGAAATATCGACCAAGTCTCCAACACTGATCGTGCCACCAACGACATCCTCTCCCGGAACCGTCACGTTAAAAGGCACAAACCCTGGCTCAATCACTGTATTCAAGTAATCGGCTTGACCTGGGGAGGTCAATAACTCAGGAGTAACAATGCCACCTTGTTGCAAGGCCTGTTTGGCAAACAAGCTTTGCTGCCAATTAAAGCGAGTATCTTCAGTTAAGCCATGTGAACCAGCTTGCTGGCGCGTCAGGTACACTGCTTCAAAGTCGCGACGTGCAAGCTTGTCACCTTGCACGACGTTCCGCTTCAACTGCCAAGCAAGTATCTTCGGTTCCACTTGATTGACTGACTGCGTAGGAAATTCTTTCGTAGAAGGCGTTTGTGTCACGCCATAAAGCCCAATAGATATAGCAACAACTGCTAGACCAAGAATGATTTTTGAATTCATTGTTTAACCTATAATGATGCAGCTATAGCTAATAAGCTTGCCAAACAGATTGGTACTGCATAGGGGACGCCACGCTGTGTCCACCGAATATCGGCAGTCATTCGTCCTAACCACCACTGACTAATCGCTAATACACCACCTAAAAAGCCAATAAGTAGCAGCGTAACGGCTATAAACTTAGAGTCGATCGCTAAGCTCAGTACCGCGAATAGTTTGCTGTCGCCTGCCGCGAGTATATTCATCTGAAATAACACACCACCAGCAAGTAGCACGGCAATCGGATGTATTAGGTGTTGAGCCTCACTGTGAAACTCCAGTCGCGATAAGGTCCATAACGCCATGCACAACGCCAAACGGTTGCTGATCTCTCGGTATCGACAATCCGTGTAACAGGCGTAGATTGCCATGGCGGCTAAAATAATTAGCCACCATAAGTTTTCCACTAAAAGCCTTCAGAGCCAGCAGTAGAAAGTTCAACTGTATTTGCATCTGTAATGTTTTGAGAAATAGCAGCAACAGCATCGTTCAGAGCTGCTGTTAAACCGTCACCAAATACAGCAAGCACGATTGCAGACATGCACACACCAAGAATTGCGTATTCAATCGCAGTAACACCACGTTGGTCGTTTTTAAATGCCGCAGTAAACAATTGAGCTTTAACAAATAATTGAGTAATCATTACTTTCTCCAAAAAAGATAAATAGGTTGTTTTGTCTTCGGGAGAGAGAATATTCATTGCGCTATTTTTGAGCAATAAAAGAGTGACCAACTTCACGTTGTTCTGGCGTTTACTGTCGTTCTATTCAGTTTGGGTTCAGTTTGAGGGTGTTAAATCGTGATATTTAGCCTAAGTAACAAGAAAAGTTTTTTACGTGTTAGAGCATTTGGCGCTATGCGTCGCAAAAACATTGCGGTATGTTCAAGGAATACACTGATGGCAGACATAAGGTCTGCCTTAATGACACGTAACAAGCAATCACAATGAATTAGGTAAAATAAGTAATGCAGTTCTCTAAGTTTGGTGAAAAGTTTAATCGTTACTCTGGAATCACTCGTTTAATGGATGATTTGAATGATGGCCTGCGCACTCCTGGCGCAATCATGCTTGGTGGTGGCAACCCAGCCGCTATCCCTGCCATGCTCGATTACTTTAACCAAGCCAGTGCAGACATGCTCGCCAGTGGAGAACTCATCGCCGCCCTCGCCAACTACGATGGTCCGCAGGGCAAAGACAGCTTTATTAAGTCTTTAGCCGCAATGCTAAAAGAGGCCTATGGTTGGGACATCAGCGAAAAGAACATCAGCCTAACCAACGGCAGCCAAAGTGGCTTCTTTTATCTATTCAACCTGCTAGCAGGCCAACAGCCTGACGGCTCACATAAGAAGATCTTGCTACCAATCGCACCGGAATACATCGGTTACGGTGATGCAGGCATTGATGACGACATCTTTATCTCTTACCACCCGGAGATCGAGCTGCTAGAAAACCGACAGTTCAAATACCACGTCGATTTCGAACAGCTAAAAGTCGATGACTCAGTAGCTGCTATCTGTGCGTCTCGCCCAACCAACCCAACCGGTAACGTACTGACCGACGAAGAAGTACGTAAACTGGATAAGCTGGCGCGTGAGAACAACATCCCACTGCTCATCGATAACGCTTACGGCCTACCATTTCCAAACATCATCTTTGAAGATGTCGAACCGTTCTGGAATGAAAACACGATTCTGTGCATGAGCCTGTCTAAGCTTGGCTTACCAGGTGTGCGTTGCGGTATCGTGATTGCGAGCGAAGAAGTAACCCAAGCGCTAACCAACATGAATGGTATTATCAGCTTAGCGCCAAGCAGTGTTGGGCCTGCGATCGCCAACCACATGATTGAGAACGGTGACTTACTACGCTTAAGCAGCGAAGTGATTAAGCCTTTCTATAAAGAGAAGTCTTTGCGCGCCGTTGAGCTGCTACAAGAAGCGATTGATGACCCGCGTTTCCGTATCCACAAGCCTGAAGGCGCTATCTTCTTATGGCTATGGTTTGATGAACTACCAATCACCACAATGGAACTGTACGACAGATTGAAAGCTCGTGGTGTATTGATTGTTCCGGGTGAATACTTCTTTATCGGCCAAGAAGACGAGTGGGATCATGCTCATCAATGCCTACGTATGAACTACGTACAAGACGATGAAGCAATGCAAAAAGGTATTGCGATCATTGCTGAAGAAGTGAAAAAGGCTTACAGCGAAAGCAAATAGAGATTTCCTAATCGGTCGTTCCTCCCTCTATGGAATAACGTTAGAAGGACAAACAAAAAGAGCACCTCATGAGGTGCTCTTTCACTTTTACTTCCCGATAGTTTTTAGCTCTAAGGAGCTAACAGCAATTAACCTTCTAGTAGGCTATTACCATTAATAGCAATCTTACGTGGTTGCATCGCTTCTGGGATTTCGCGTTCTAGGTCGATGTGAAGAAGACCATTTTCCATGCTTGCACCTACCACTTTTACGTAGTCAGCCAGTTGGAATTTGCGCTCAAAATCGCGCTCTGCAATACCTTGATATACGAAGGTTTTCTCTGCTTCGGCTTTACGCTCACCCTTCACAATTAGCATATTCTCTTTCTGAGTCAGGTCTAATTGGTCATCAGCAAAACCGGCAACGGCCATAGTGATACGGTAGTTGTTCTCGTCTTTTTGCTCGATGTTGTATGGAGGGTAACCGCCAGAAGTGTTCTTCGATGTGTTCGCTTCCATCATGTTGAATAGACGATCGAAGCCGATTGCGTTGCGGTAAAGTGGAGTGAAATCTACAGTTCTCATAATGCTATCCTTTTAGTAAGCAATAGTCTTAGCTGCGAATTTTACTTAGATCGAACCTGTGTATGACCAAGTAAGCAGCTAAGAGATTCAATTCGCATTCCTCGGGTTTCACCTCTGTTGGCGACAACACTGGGACATGACAATGAATCAATTTTTAAGTTGTGTGCTGCTAAAGTTATCCTCTGTTGAGCGATACTTCGTCAGCGGTAATGAAGGTTCTGTTTCTTCTCTTATGAGCAAGACAGTCATCCTCTTCACAACTAGATATGTGGATTCAGCAAATCAGTTTCAAGCGTTTATTTTCAATTATTGTTCCAACCCAATATTTTTCAATCACTTAAAAACAAAAAAGACCGTCATTTCTGACAGTCTTTTCAATAATATATTGAGTTTTTTGTGACGAAGCTATTTCGTTTTAGTTCAAGGAAGAGGCGCGGAGCATACGAATGTATGTGAGCACCTCTGACACAGAAATTAAGCGAAAGAGCGAAGTATCAAAGAGACTAAACGTCTAGGTTAGCTACTTTAAGTGCGTTCTCTTCGATGAAGTTACGACGAGGCTCAACTTGATCACCCATTAGCGTAGTAAACAACAGATCAGCACCAACAGCATCTTCAATCGTTACTTGCATCATACGGCGAGTTTCAGGATCCATGGTGGTTTCCCAAAGTTGATCTGGGTTCATCTCACCTAGACCTTTGTATCGCTGTAGACTTAGACCACGACGAGACTCTTTCACTAACCAGTTAAGAGCTTCAACGAAGCTAGAAACTTCTTGAGTACGCTCGCCACGCTTAATGTAAGCGCCTTCTTCAATCAAGCCATCAAGAGCTTCAGACAAATCAGCTAACTTCGCAAACTCTTTAGAGTTAATCAGGTCAATGCTCAGTACGTGTTCATGAGTCACACCATGAGTACGAACCACAATCTTAGGAACGCTTAAACCTAGCTCTTCGTGTTTTTCAACTTCAAGGCTGTATTGGCTTGCACCTACTTCTTTCGCGTTTAGCTGCTCAACAAGCTGCTTACCCCAAGCTTCAACTGCCGCGTCATCATGACACTGCTCAGCAGTTAGACGAGGAACGTAAATCAGTTCGTGAACTAATGCGCGTGGGTAACGGCGGCTCATACGATCAACGAGCTTGATGCCTGCATTGTATTGCTGAACAAGCTTCTCTAAACCTTCACCTGCAAATGCTGGCGCTTCAGGGTTTACGTGCAGTTCTGCATTGTCTAAAGCTAAAGATACTTGATACTGGTTCATCGCATCTTCATCTTTAATGTACTGCTCTTGCTTACCTTTCTTCACTTTGTAAAGTGGTGGTTGGGCAATGTAGATGTAGCCGCGTTCAATCAGCTCTGGCATTTGACGGTAGAAGAACGTCAATAGCAGAGTACGGATGTGAGAACCATCGACATCGGCATCGGTCATGATGATGATGTTGTGGTAACGCAGTTTATCTGGGTTGTATTCGTCACGGCCAATACCACAACCAAGGGCTGTGATTAGCGTTGCTACTTCTTGAGAAGACAGCATTTTATCGAAACGTGCTTTCTCTACGTTAAGAATTTTACCTTTCAGCGGTAGGATTGCTTGGTTCTTACGGTTACGCCCCTGCTTAGCTGAACCGCCAGCAGAGTCTCCTTCCACAATGTATAGTTCAGACAGTGCAGGGTCTTTTTCCTGACAGTCAGCAAGCTTACCTGGAAGACCCGCTAAATCTAATGCGCCTTTGCGACGAGTCATTTCACGAGCTTTACGCGCTGCATCACGAGCACGTGCTGCATCAATAATTTTAGAGCAAACTGTTTTCGCTTCACCTGGGTTCTCAATCAGGAACTCAGACAACTTCTCACCCATTGTAGATTCAACGGCAGACTTCACTTCTGAAGAAACCAGTTTATCTTTAGTTTGGCTTGAGAACTTAGGATCAGGCACTTTAACAGAAACAATCGCCGTCAAACCTTCACGAGCATCATCACCAGAGGTCGCAGTCTTCGCTTTCTTAGAGAAGCCTTCCTTGTCCATGAAGCTGTTCAGAGTACGCGTTAGCGCCGCACGGAAACCCGCTAAGTGAGCACCACCATCACGTTGAGGGATGTTGTTGGTGAAACAGTAGATATTTTCTTGATAGCCGTCATTCCACTGCATCGCAACTTCAACGGTAATACCGTCTTCACGCTCAGAGTTGAAGTGGAAGATTTTTTGGATGATTGGCGTTTTATTGGTATTAAGGTGTTCAACAAACGCTTGGATACCGCCTTCGTATTCGAAGTGATCCATTTTGTCTTCTTCGCGCTCGTCAATTAGCTTAATTGACACGCCTGAGTTCAAGAATGATAGCTCACGTAGACGCTTAGCTAAAATGTCGTAATGGAACTCGATGTTAGTGAAGGTTTCTTCACTCGGCCAGAAACGAATCTCTGTACCTGTTTTATCCGTGTCACCGATAACTGCTAGTGGCGCTTGAGGCTCACCGTGGCTGTAGGTTTGAGTGTGGATTTTACCACCACGGTGGATAGTAAGAGTAACTTGCTTAGAAAGTGCGTTAACTACTGAAACACCAACACCGTGCAGACCACCAGATACTTTGTACGAGTTATCATCGAACTTACCACCAGCGTGAAGAACCGTCATGATTACTTCTGCTGCTGATACGTTTTCTTCTGGGTGCAATTCTGTTGGAATACCACGGCCGTCATCGCTCACAGACACAGAACTATCTTCATGGATAGTTACAATGATGTCATTACAGTGACCAGCTAGCGCTTCATCAATAGAGTTATCTACCACCTCAAAAACCATGTGGTGCAGACCGGTACCATCATCCGTGTCGCCAATGTACATTCCAGGACGCTTACGTACCGCATCCAGACCCTTCAGTACTTTAATACTCGATGAATCGTAATTATCTGACATAGTTACTCTCTGACTAATTATCCTTGCTCTATTTTGCCATGTTCCACATGAAACATCCTGCTATTTTCGTCATGCATATCTGCAATCTGATCAGCGGTAATAGAGCTTACAAAAACTTGAGCCTCGGTCGCCTTTAAGCACTCAGCAAGACGTGCGCGGCGTTGGCTATCTAATTCGGAAGCGAAGTCATCTATTAAATAGATACACTGCTTACCTGTCATTTGAGTGAGGTGTTGCCCTTGTGCTACTCGTAGCGCGCACACCATCAACTTCAATTGACCTCGTGACAAGACATCTTCCACTGGAGTGCCGTTCACTTTTATCTTCAGATCCGCTTTGTTTGGCCCACTAAAGGTGTAACCAAGCTGCTGATCCCTTTCAAAATTCTTTTCTAATATCTCAGCGTATGGGGTGTCTTTGTCCCAGCCACGATAATAGTTAATCTTTATCTCAAACTCAGGAAGGAAGGTCGCACAGATTTCTTCGGCGACTTCTTTGAGCTGATCAACGTAGGTGGCACGCCACTGACTGATGCTTTCGGCTAAACGGGCTAGTTCTTGGTCCCAATAGCTCAGCTCTCGATAGTGCGCTGCCGTTTTCAATAAGGCGTTTCGCTGCTTATTGAGGCGCTTTACCCTACCCCAAGCATCATAGAAGCCCGACTCACTGTGGAAAACTCCCCAGTCAATGAATGCTCGGCGATGCTTAGGCCCATCTGTCAGTAAATCAAACCCTTCGGGGTGAATCAACTGCAAAGGTAAGACTTGAGCTAACTGAGCCAACTTTTGCCCAGTTTGACCGCTTATTTTAACCTCTGTCGTGCCATCGCGCTGCTTATTAATGCCAATTGGCAGCTCAAATTGATCCGAGGTCATAAAACGGCCATGCACAAACAGCTCACTACACTCATTTTGTATAATACGACCGGTGAGTGAACTCTTGAATGAGCGACCGTGTCCGAGCAGATACACCGCTTCAAGGACACTGGTTTTGCCGCTTCCGTTAGCCCCTATAAGAAAGTTAAAGCCTGATGACGGTTGAATGTCACAGGCTTCAATATTTCTAAACTGCTTAACGATTAAGCGCGATAAAGGCATAACGTCTTCATATTAATCTTCAATCACGACTCGATAGGTCAACATTTGGCAGCTTATAAGCGAATAGGCATAACAACGTACATCGCGCTGTCATCTTGTGCGTTTTCGATAAGAGCACTCGCATTTGCGTCTGACATTGAGATGCGAACCTGTTCACAACGCAGTGTGTTCAGAACATCCAATACGTAACTTACGTTGAAGCCAATCTCTAGTGCGTCGCCGTCGAAGTTAACATCGAGTACTTCTTCTGCTTCTTCTTGCTCTGGGTTGTTCGCTGTAATACGCATCTCACTATCAGCAAGGTTAACGCGAACACCACGGAATTTTTCATTGGATAGAATCGCAGCACGAGAAAATGCTGAACGTAATTCATCACAACCCGCTTCAAGCGTCTTGGTGGTATTTTGCGGCATTACGCGGCGATAATCAGGGAAACGACCATCAACCAGCTTAGAAGTGAAGACATAGTTGTTCACTTCAGCACGCACGTTAGAGTTACCAATTTGCAGCGTTACTGGTTGTTCAGGTGCATCCAATAACTTCACTAGCTCTTGAACACCTTTACGAGGAACAATGATCTGCTTCTGAGCAAAATCTGCCCCTAGCTGTGCTTGAGATACTGCCATACGGTGGCCATCGGTCGCCACGCTGCGCAAGATAGAACCTTCAATCTCAAACAACATACCGTTGAGGTAGTAACGAACATCTTGGTTCGCCATTGAGAATTGTGTTTTCTCGATAAGACCGCGAAGTTCAGCTTGTGTCACTGACACTTCAACTTCGCTGCTCCAGTCTTCAATATTTGGAAAATCTGCCGCAGGTAATGTTGCTAATGAGAAGCGGCTACGACCAGAGCGAACCTGAATGCGGTCACCATCCAATACCACAGTAATCACTGAGTTATCTGGCAATCCACGACAGATATCCAGAAACTTACGTGAAGGTACGGTAATGCTGCCCGCTTCGAAATCACCTTCAAGCGTTACACGGCTGATCAATTCAACTTCTAGATCCGTCGCTGTCATCGACAACACGTTATCTTCTACTTTAATCAGTAGGTTTCCTAGAATTGGAAGCGTTGGCCTGCCACCGAGTGCGCCAGATACTTGTTGTAATGGCTTTATCAGGTGACTACGTTCAATGGTAAATTTCATATCTTGCTCTTACGGTCTAAATGGCACTGCGTAATAGTACGTGGCCAAGATTCTGCTTATTAAGGTTAAGAATACTGTGTATTAAGAAGAAAGGGTACGAATCAAGTTCGAATAATCTTCTTTAATGTCGTGGCTCTCTTCACGCAGCTGAGCAATCTTACGACAAGCGTGCAGCACAGTCGTGTGGTCACGGCCACCGAATGCATCGCCAATCTCAGGCAAACTGTGGTTTGTTAGCTCTTTAGCCAATGCCATCGCCAATTGACGTGGACGAGCAACTGAACGAGAGCGACGTTTAGACAATAGATCAGCGACTTTGATTTTATAGTACTCGGCTACTGTCTTCTGAATGTTATCAATGGTGACCAGCTTCTCTTGCAGTGCAAGTAGATCACGCAGTGCTTCACGCACAAAATCAATCGTGATCGGGCGGCCAGTGAAGTTTGCATTTGCAATAACACGGTTCAATGCGCCTTCCAGTTCACGAACATTAGAGCGTAAACGCTTGGCAATAAAGAACGCCACTTCATCCGCAAGGTGAATTTGGTGGTCTTCTGCTTTCTTCATCAAGATCGCAACACGAGTCTCAAGCTCTGGTGGCTCAATCGCTACCGTCAAACCCCAACCGAAGCGAGATTTAAGACGATCTTCTACCCCATTGATCTCTTTTGGATAACGGTCTGAAGTGAGGATGATCTGTTGGTTGCCTTCAAGCAACGCATTAAAGGTATGGAAAAACTCTTCTTGAGAACGCTCTTTATTAGCAAAGAATTGGATGTCATCGATAAGCAATGCATCAACACTACGGTAGTAGCGCTTAAATTCTTCGATCGCGTTGTTTTGCAGTGCCTTTACCATATCCTGAACAAAACGCTCTGAGTGCATGTAAACCACTTTCGCATTCGGCTTATTATCAACAATGGCGTTACCCACCGCATGCAACAAGTGCGTTTTACCTAGACCAGTGCCGCCGTATAAGAACAACGGGTTGTAAGCTGTTCCTGGATTATCAGAAACCTGACGTGCCGCAGCCAAACCTAGTTGGTTAGACTTACCTTCAACAAAGTTGTTGAACTTATGTTTTGGGTTCACGTTTGAGCGGTGGTTAAGGTCAACCGCTACAGGCTCTTCATCACGCCAGTTATTATGGACAGGCTTGCGAGCTTGTAATTGCGCAGGTGCCGAAGACTCAGCGGCCACGTCGGCTGCAGTGCGAGTGCGAGTCGGGGCCGGTGTCGCAGGCTTTGGTGCAATCACACGCTTGCTTCCCACTTCAAAATGAAGATGTGGGATATCGTTACCGCAATATTCTTGCAGTAAGCGGTTAATGCTATTTAGATACTTATCACGAACCCAATCGAGTACGAAACGGTTCGGGGCAAATAGAGTCAGAGTATTGTCATTGAGTTCCGCTTGTAACGGACGAACCCACATACTGAATTCTGTAGCTGGTAACTCTTCTTGAAGCTGTTGCAAACACTGCAACCAAAGCGAAGATGACACGGTGCCCTCACTCTATTTAAGTAATATGAAATGACTGCTAATTTTACCTGTTGATAAGTCAGATCACCAGCAATTGATCACAGATCCAGTGAATAAGATCCAAGTTATTCACAATAAATTTGTAATTTATCGGTGGATCCACACATCTTGCCCCTACTTTACTCACACAATGATCCACTTATGCCCGGATCCTTACTAGTTATCCCCAAATCGGGAATTCAATCTGGTTATGGTTAATAACATCTGGTTATTTATTCTATTAAGCATTTTCCCAGTAACATCCAATCCCATAAATATAAGGAGTTACCAAATGAATAACTGGATTAAGGCTGCAATTGCGGCTATCGCACTCTCTGCTGCTACTGTTCAAGCTGCGACTGAAGTTAAAGTCGGCATGTCTGGTCGCTACTTCCCATTTACTTTCGTTAAACAAGACCAGCTACAAGGTTTTGAAGTGGATTTATGGGATGAGATCGGTAAACGTAACGACTACAAAGTTGAATACGTAACAGCTAACTTCTCTGGTCTGTTTGGTCTTCTTGAAACGGGTCGCATCGACACCATTTCAAACCAAATTACAATGACGGATGCACGTAAAGCGAAATACCTATTCGCAGACCCATACGTAGTAGACGGCGCACAAATTACCGTTCGTAAAGGTAATGACAGCATTAAGGGTATCGAAGACCTTGAAGGCAAGACGGTTGCAGTAAACCTAGGCTCAAACTTTGAACAACTGCTTCGCAGCTACGACAAAGATGGCAAGATCAATGTAAAAACCTACGACACAGGTATTGAACATGATGTAGCACTAGGTCGTGCCGATGCATTCGTAATGGATCGCTTATCAGCACTAGAGCTTATCAAGAAGACTGGTCTACCATTACAACTAGCAGGACAGCCATTCGAAACCATTGAAAACGCTTGGCCTTTCGTGGACAACGATAACGGCAAAAAACTGCAAGCCGAAGTAAACGAAGCATTAGCAGCAATGCGCGCAGATGGTACGCTAGAAAGTATCTCTCAGAAATGGTTTGGTGCAGACATTACTCAGAAGTAATCACTCACTTTCACCATTCAAGGCCCACTGCTTTATACAGCGGTGGGCTTTTTGCTTTTGTGCACTGATTAAAAAACCTGATAAAACAGTACTTCCAAATAGAACAACACTTCCAATAAAAATACGAGATAGATTATGGGATTTGACTTTAATTACATGCTAGAGCTGTTGCCGATACTACTGAAGTATTTAGGCACCACGATGGAGATGGCGACTTGGGGCTTGTTCTTTGCTCTGATCCTGTCTCTGATACTGGCGAATATTCGTGTATTCAAAATCCCAGTACTCGACCAATTGAGCCAACTGTACATTAGCTTCTTCCGAGGAACACCATTGTTGGTACAGCTGTTCCTCCTTTATTATGGCTTACCACAAGTATTCCCGTGGATGGTTGGATTGGATGCATTCAGCGCTGCTGTGATTGGCTTAACCCTGCACTTTGCCGCGTATATGGCAGAAAGTATTCGTGCCGCGATTATCGGTATTGATCGCAGCCAGATGGAAGCCAGCCTTTCGGTAGGTATGACCACCAGTCAAGCAATGCGTCGCGTGATCTTGCCACAAGCAACTCGCGTGGCACTGCCATCATTGATGAACTACTTCATCGACATGATTAAATCGACTTCACTTGCATTCACCCTAGGTGTCGCCGAAATCATGGCTAAAGCTCAGATGGAGGCTTCTTCAAGTTTCCGCTTCTTCGAGGCTTTCTTAGCGGTGGCGCTGATTTACTGGGGCGTGGTGGTTATCCTCACTCGTATTCAAATCTGGGCCGAAGTGAAACTGAATAAGGCATATGTACGATGATCAAATTACAAAATATCCACAAGCAGTTTGGTGACACCGAAGTTTTGAAAGGGATCGACCTAGAAATCAAACAAGGTGAGATAATTGTCATCATAGGTTCAAGTGGCACTGGTAAGTCTACCCTACTGCGTTGTGTGAATTTTCTAGAGCAAGCCGATCAAGGCACGATTTCGATTGATGACATCAAGGTTGATACTCAGAAACACACTAAGGCAGAGGTGCTTGCACTGCGTCGTAAGACCGGTTTTGTGTTCCAAAACTATGCACTGTTCGCTCACCAAACCGCGAGACAGAATATTGCTGAAGGTTTAATTACTGTTCGTGGTTGGAAAAAGCAGCAAGCCCATGAAAAAGCACAACAAATACTTGATGATATTGGCTTAGGTGACAAAGGTGATAGCTACCCAGCCGCTCTCTCAGGTGGCCAACAACAACGGGTGGGTATTGGCCGTGCAATGGCACTACAACCAGAGCTATTATTGTTTGATGAGCCGACTTCAGCGCTCGATCCTGAGTGGGTTGGCGAAGTGCTTAACCTAATGAAAAAGCTGGCAAATCAGCACCAAACCATGCTGGTGGTTACCCATGAAATGCAGTTCGCTAGAGAGGTCGCAGACCGAGTGATCTTCATGGCTGACGGTCATATTGTCGAGCAGGGATCTCCACAGGATATTTTTGGTAATCCACAGGATCCTAAATTAAAAAAATTCTTAAATAAGGTTGGGATCGACTAAGGATCCTTGTGATTTTAGTTATTCTACGTATAATCCCCCGACCGGAATTTTAGTTAACCCAATCATTGACACTTTTTGTGACAGTGATTACAATTCCGCCTCTTTGTTGAGAGGCGTCGGTTTTCCTTTCTTATATAAAGAAGAGAAAAAATGCCCACGCCGGGTTTAACAAAAACCTAAAACTACTGATCAGTAAGGTAATTACAATGAAACGCACTTTTCAACCTACAGTTCTAAAGCGTAAGCGTACTCACGGTTTCCGTGCTCGCATGGCTACTAAGAACGGTCGCGCAACAATCAATGCACGTCGTGCAAAAGGCCGTAAGCGTCTTTCTAAGTAATCTTTGATTATTTTGAATAAGCTAGCCTTCGGTCGGGAGTTACGCTTGTTAACTCCCGAACATTATCAAAATGTCTTCAAGCAAGCTCATCGAGCAGGCTCCCCTCATTTCACCATCATTGCCCGAAATAACTCTCTTTCAAATCCTCGTCTTGGATTAGCCGTTCCGAAAAAGCAGATTAAAACCGCCGTGGGTCGTAACCGATTCAAGCGTCTTACTCGTGAAAGCTTTCGTAACACTCAACACAAACTTCCTAACAAAGATTTTGTTGTAATCGCTAAGAAGAGCGCGCAAGATTTAAGCAATGAAGAAATGTTCAAGCTACTCGACAAATTATGGCTTCGCCTGTCTCGCCCTTCGCGTGGATAGCGCTAATACCCATCTATTTTTATAGATGGTTTATTAGTCCACTCATCGGCCCACGCTGCCGATTTACTCCAACCTGCTCTTTATATGCGATAGAAGCGTTGAAAGCTCACGGTTTTGTAAAAGGGTGTTGGTTATCAGGCAAACGTCTATTAAAATGCCATCCTTTGAACGAAGGGGGCTTTGACCCCGTTCCACCAGTCCAAAAACAAGACAGAGATAAATAACGATGGATTCTCAACGTAATATCCTGTTAATCGCATTGGCTTTGGTTTCTTTCCTACTGTTCCAACAATGGAACGTAGCTCAGAATCCAGCACCACAAGCGGTTGAGCAGGCACAATCTGGCAGCACCCTACCAGCGCCATCTTATGCAGATGATCTAGACCCGGCTCCTGGTCAAGTTGCTTCTTCTGCTAAAACTATCACAGTAACAACTGATGTACTGACTCTGTCAATTGATACGGTTGGTGGTGATGTCGTTAAAGCAAACCTAAACGATTACTCTGCTGAGTTCGATTCTGAAGATACGTTTGTTCTTCTTAAAAATGAACCAGGTCACCAATTTATCGCTCAAAGCGGTCTAGTGGGTCCTCAAGGTATCGATTTAAGCAGCACTAACCGCCCTAGCTACACGGTTTCAGCAGATAGCTTTACGCTAGCTGAAGGTCAAGATGAACTACGCATCCCAATGACTTACCAAGCGAACGGCCTTGATTACACAAAAACATTCGTACTTAAACGCGGCAGCTACGCGATTGACGTTGAATACGATGTAATCAACAACTCTGGCAATAACGCAACATTCGGCATGTACGCTCACCTACGTCAAAACGTTATGGATGACGGTGGTAGCCTAACAATGCCAACTTACCGTGGTGGTGCTTACTCTACGGAAGATACGCGTTACAAAAAATACAGCTTCGACGATATGCAAGATCGCAACCTGTCTCTTAACCTAGCAAACGGTCAAGGTTGGGCAGCGATGATTCAGCACTACTTTGCAAGTGCTTGGATTCCACGCGACGAAGCAGGCAGCAACCTTTACACTCGTGTAATTGGTAACCTTGGCGATATCGGTGTTCGCATGCCGAACAAGACCATTGCTACTGGCGACGAAGCAAGCTTCAAAGCAACGCTTTGGGTTGGTCCTAAACTTCAAGACCAAATGGCTGCTGTTGCACCAAACCTAGACCTAGTAGTTGACTACGGTTGGTTATGGTTTATTGCTAAACCACTTCATACTCTGCTTTCATTCATTCAAGGCATCGTTGTGAACTGGGGTCTGGCAATCATCTGTCTAACTTTCATCGTTCGTGGTGCTATGTACCCACTAACGAAAGCTCAGTACACGTCTATGGCGAAAATGCGTATGCTTCAGCCTAAGCTGACTGCAATGCGTGAGCGTATTGGCGACGACCGTCAACGCATGAGCCAAGAAATGATGGAGCTTTATAAGAAAGAGAAAGTAAACCCACTAGGTGGCTGTTTACCTATCCTTCTACAAATGCCTATCTTCATTTCGCTATACTGGGCACTAATGGAGTCTGTTGAACTGCGTCACTCACCGTTCTTCGGTTGGATTACTGACCTTTCAGCACAAGACCCATACTACATCTTGCCACTTCTGATGGGTGCTTCAATGTTCCTAATCCAGAAGATGAGCCCGACAACTGTAACGGATCCAATGCAGCAGAAGATCATGACCTTTATGCCGGTTATGTTCACATTCTTCTTCCTGTTCTTCCCTTCAGGTCTGGTTCTTTACTGGCTAGTATCGAACATCGTAACTCTGATTCAGCAAACGCTTATCTACCGCGCGCTGGAAAAGAAAGGCTTACATTCTAAGTAAGTTCGATAATAGAAAGAGATAAAGAAAGGCGACCAAAAGGTCGCCTTTTTGTTTTTAGCTGATTACAATTCAGCTAATTGATTAATCGTGAGCGCCCCTTTTTGGCTTTCACATGCTAGCAGGCACAACTATGACTACAGATACGATTGTTGCTCAAGCGACTGCACCCGGCCGTGGCGGCGTCGGTATTATTCGCGTTTCAGGCCCACAAGCAGCCCAAGTTGCGCTTGAAGTTACCGGCAAAGTGCTGAAACCACGTTACGCTGAGTACACCCCTTTTAAATCTCACGATGGTTTAGAGCTAGACCAGGGCATCGCGCTTTACTTCCCTAACCCGCACTCGTTTACCGGTGAAGACGTATTAGAGCTACAAGGCCACGGTGGCCCTGTGGTAATGGATATGCTCATCAAACGCATCCTCGCGATTCCAGGGCTACGCGCAGCACGCCCAGGTGAATTTTCGGAGCGTGCCTTCTTGAACGACAAGATGGATTTAACCCAAGCAGAAGCCATTGCCGACCTCATTGATGCCAGTTCAGAAGAAGCGGCGAAATCAGCCCTGCAATCGCTGCAAGGTGAGTTTTCAAAACGCATTAATACGCTGGTGGATTCTCTGATTCACTTACGCATCTATGTTGAAGCCGCTATCGACTTCCCAGAAGAAGAGATTGATTTCCTTGCTGACGGTAAAGTAAGTGCTGACTTACAAGCTATCATCGACAACCTCGAAGCGGTTCGCCAAGAAGCCAATCAAGGTGCCATCATGCGCGAAGGCATGAAGGTGGTGATTGCAGGTCGTCCTAATGCCGGTAAGTCGAGCTTACTGAATGCATTATCGGGTAAAGACTCCGCGATTGTGACTGATATTGCTGGTACCACGCGTGATGTACTGCGTGAACATATCCATATTGATGGTATGCCACTGCACATTATTGATACCGCAGGCCTGCGTGAAGCCTCGGATGAAGTAGAAAAAATCGGTATTGAACGCGCTTGGGAAGAAATTGCCCAAGCCGATCGCGTTTTATTTATGGTCGATGGTACCACTACCGATGCAACCGACCCGAAAGATATCTGGCCCGATTTCGTTGATCGTCTACCGAATAATATCGGAATGACCGTGATTCGTAACAAAGCCGATCAAACAGGTGAAGATCTTGGAATTTTCCATGTTAATGATCCAACTCTGATTCGACTGTCAGCAAAAACGGGACAAGGCGTTGATGCACTACGTAATCACTTAAAAGATTGCATGGGCTTTGCTGGCGGTAATGAAGGTGGCTTCATGGCACGTCGTCGCCACTTAGATGCCCTAGAACGCGCATCTGAGCACCTAGATATTGGTCAGCAACAGCTCGAAGGCTATATGGCAGGTGAAATCTTGGCAGAAGAGCTACGTATAACGCAGCAACACCTTAACGAGATTACTGGTGAGTTCAGCTCCGATGACCTACTCGGCCGTATCTTCACCTCTTTCTGTATTGGTAAATAACCTTTAAAGGCTAGCTCATGCTGGCCTTTTTCTTTAGTAAGGACAGCTTAATGATCCACATTATTACAGGTAGCACCTTAGGTGGTGCTGAGTACGTTGGCGATCACCTTAATGATCTTCTTGAAGAACAAGGTCATGAGATAAGCCTTCATAATCAACCTGAATACAATGACATCCCCCAACAAGGTTTTTGGTTGCTGGTGACTTCTACTCATGGTGCTGGCGAATTTCCAGATAATATTAAGCCATTTATCGACGGACTGACCCAGCAATCTCCAGATTTAAGCCAGGTTCGCTTTGCTGTCGTGGCGCTTGGAGATTCGAGTTACGATACCTTCTGCTTGGCGGGTAAATCAGCCCACAGCCAGATGAAAGAGCTCGGTGCTCAACCTATTTGTGACTGTTTTACCATCGATGTATTGGAAACTCCGGTACCAGAAGACGCTGCAGAAGCGTGGTTTAACGATCATAGCGACCAGTTTTAACCTCTACCTTCTCTCAAAAAGCGGCTTATGCCGCTTTTTTTGTCTCTGAACAACGCGATTGTGAATAACTTTTTTTCAAAAACATCGAAAATTAGCGATCTATTCTCAATTTCTTCTGTGGATAAGATCATACATATACGGTGATTAACCTATAGTTATCCAAATAACAAGTTTTAGACTAATTTCCTCCTGTGAATAAGTAGCTATTTTGATCCCAGCTAATCCTCATCCTGATCAAAGTTAGATCACATCATTTGATCCAAAAAAGATCCATGATCTCGTTGATCATTTTCGAGTTATCCACAGATGACCTCGATCCTAATAATAGATCTAATAAAAGATCTCCTTAAAGATCTTATCTATATTAATTAAAAACAGCTTTTTCGAAAAATCCCAAAAACGTTTTCTCAGGCTATGAAAACAGGTAGAATATCGCTCCTTTTTATCAATCTAGAAAACGTTTGAATACCTGAGGTCGGTTCATGCTTTATCACGAAAAATTTGACGTCATCGTTGTTGGTGGTGGCCATGCAGGAACGGAAGCCGCACTCGCATCTGCACGTACTGGTCAAAGTACGTTATTACTTACTCATAATATCGATACATTAGGACAAATGTCTTGTAACCCAGCTATTGGCGGGATCGGTAAGGGCCACTTGGTAAAAGAGGTCGATGCAATGGGTGGATTAATGGCGCAAGCTATTGATCATGCAGGTATTCAGTTCAGAACATTGAACGCATCAAAAGGCCCAGCAGTTCGTGCTACTCGTGCACAAGCTGACCGCGCACTTTACAAAGCTTTTGTTCGTAACGTTCTTGAAAACACGCCAAACCTGACTTTGTTCCAACAGTCGGTTGATGACTTGATCGTTGAACAGGATCAAGTGGTGGGTGTGGTAACACAGATGGGTCTTAAGTTCCGCGCAAGAGCTGTGGTTCTGACTGTGGGCACATTCCTAGGTGGAAAGATCCATATAGGTATGGAAAGTTCTTCTGGTGGTCGTGCTGGCGATCCACCATCGATCGCACTGGCTGACCGTCTTCGTGATCTTCCATTCCGAGTTGATCGCCTGAAAACAGGTACACCTCCTCGTATCGATGCGCGTAGCGTTGATTTTTCTGAGCTTGAGGTTCAGCACGGTGATAATCCGACGCCTGTTTTCTCGTTCATGGGTAGCCGAGCTCAACAACCTCGTCAAATTCCATGTTACATCACGCATACCAATGAAAATACGCATGACGTAATTCGCGCTAATCTCGATCGTAGCCCAATGTATGCGGGTGTTATTGAAGGTATTGGCCCTCGCTACTGTCCTTCAATTGAAGACAAAGTGATGCGTTTTGCTGACAAGAACAGCCACCAGATTTTTATTGAGCCTGAAGGTCTAACGACTCATGAGCTATACCCGAATGGTATCTCTACCAGTCTGCCTTTTGATGTACAGGTTCAAATTGTTCGTTCGATGAAGGGTTTTGAAAATGCTCATATCGTTCGCCCTGGCTATGCGATTGAGTACGATTTCTTTGATCCTCGCGACCTTAAGCTGACTTACGAAACTAAGTTTATCAAAGGTCTATTCTTTGCGGGTCAAATCAACGGTACCACTGGCTACGAAGAAGCAGCTGCACAAGGCTTAATGGCGGGTCTGAACGCGAGTTTGTTTACTCAAGGCAAAGAAGGCTGGAGTCCGCGTCGTGACCAAGCTTACATGGGCGTGCTTATTGACGACCTATCGACCATGGG
Organism: Vibrio sp. TMPB1044; assembly: GCF_030442075.1. NCBI lineage: Bacteria > Pseudomonadati > Pseudomonadota > Gammaproteobacteria > Vibrionales > Vibrionaceae > Vibrio > Vibrio sp. TMPB1044. The sequence goes on from NZ_JAUJED010000018.1 coordinate 47,866, forward strand.
TACCAAAGAACCTTACCGCATGTTTACGTCTCGTGCGGAATACCGTTTGCTGCTTCGTGAAGACAATGCTGATATCCGTTTGACTGAAAAGTCGCGTGAACTTGGCCTTGTCGATGACGCTCGTTGGTCTCGTTTCAACGAGAAGATGGAAAACATGGAGAAGGAGCGTCAACGTCTGAAAGAAACATGGATTAATCCAAAATCTGAAGATATTGATCAACTGAACCAAATTCTGAAAACACCAATGTCTCGTGAAGCGAGCGGTGAAGATCTTCTTCGTCGCCCGGAAATGACTTATTCACAGCTAACCGCACTGGATCGTTTTGGTCCTGCATTGGAAGATCAACAAGCGTCTGAGCAAGTTGAGATCCAAGTGAAATACGATGGTTACATTCAGCGTCAACAAGACGAAATTGAAAAATCACTGCGTCATGAAAACACCAAACTGCCTGCTGATATCGATTACAGCAAGGTGAAAGGACTTTCTAACGAAGTGGTTCTTAAACTAACGACAGCTAAGCCTGACTCAATTGGTATTGCTTCGCGAATCTCAGGTATTACACCTGCAGCAATCTCAATTCTGTTGGTCTACTTGAAAAAACACGGCCTGTTGAAAAAGGGTGAGGAAGCATAATGAGCGCATTACGCGAAAAACTGGATCACCTGATTGGCCAGACTGAACTTGAAGTATCTGAAAAACAACGTGGCCAATTGGTTGGCTACGTTGAGTTACTGAATAAGTGGAACAAAGCTTATAACCTAACATCTGTTCGTGACCCGCAAGAAATGATGGTGAAACATATCTTAGATAGCATCATTGTTAGCACTCACTTACAAGGCAAGCGCTTTATCGACGTTGGCACGGGACCTGGTCTTCCTGGGATTCCGCTCTCAATCATGAATCCAGACTGCGAGTTTTACTTGCTAGACAGCCTAGGTAAGCGTATTCGTTTTATCAAACAGGTGATTCATGAATTGGGTATCGACAACGTGGTACCGGTTCAAAGTCGCGTTGAGGAGTTTCAACCAGAAGAAAAGTTTGATGCAGTGCTCAGTCGCGCATTTGCGTCAATGACAGACATGGTAGAGTGGTGTCACCATTTACCTAAAGAGCAATCCGGTGTATTTTTGGCTCTTAAGGGACAACATCCTAGAGATGAAATCGACCTGTTACCTGAATGGTGTTCAGTGACAGACATTAAAGCTTTGCAAGTGCCAGAGCTTGATGGAGAGCGTCATCTAGTTACTTTATCGCGTCAGGGATAATCAGCGAGGCCATAGTGGGTAGAATCGTAGCAATTGCCAACCAAAAGGGTGGCGTAGGAAAAACAACAACTTGCATTAATTTAGCAGCATCAATGGCGGCAACAAAACGCAAGATATTGGTTGTTGACCTCGATCCTCAAGGTAATGCCACTATGGCGAGCGGTGTCGACAAGTATCAAGTTGAAGCAACTGCTTACGATTTGTTGGTTGAAGACACCCCATTTGATGAAGTAGTTTGCCGAAGTACGTCTGGCAATTATGACCTCATCGCCGCGAACGGTGATGTTACTGCAGCAGAAATCAAGTTGATGGAAGTGTTTGCTCGTGAAGTTCGTTTAAAAAATGCACTCGAATCCATTCGCAATAACTATGATTTCATCTTTATTGATTGCCCACCATCATTAAACCTTCTTACAATCAACGCGATGGCTGCGGCCGACTCCGTATTGGTTCCTATGCAATGTGAATACTTTGCTTTGGAAGGTTTGACTGCATTGATGGATACCATCAGTAAGCTAGCGGCTGTTGTAAACGAGAACCTGAAGATCGAAGGTCTTCTGCGTACTATGTACGATCCTCGCAATCGCTTATCGAACGAAGTATCTGATCAACTCAAAAAACACTTTGGTAGCAAAGTCTACCGAACTGTGATCCCTAGAAATGTGCGTCTGGCAGAAGCCCCAAGTCACGGCAAGCCAGCAATGTACTACGACAAATATTCCGCAGGAGCTAAGGCTTATCTTGCTCTTGCAGGCGAAATGTTGCGTCGTGAAGAAGTCCCAGTATAGGTCCAATCAAAGGAATTCGCTCAATGTCTAAGCGTGGTTTAGGAAAAGGGCTAGATGCATTGCTTGCAACTAGCTCATTGGCTCGTGAAAAACAGCAAGTTGCTTCTCATAGTCAGGCGTTGTCGGCTGATGGTGAGCTTATCGAACTGGCTGTTGGTTGCTTGAAGCCTGGTGTATATCAACCGCGTAAGGATATTGCGCCTGAAGCGCTAGAAGAGCTGGCTGCATCAATTCAATCTCAAGGCATTATCCAACCTATCGTTGTTCGCCCATTGGCACACGACCAGTTCGAGATTATTGCTGGTGAGCGCCGTTGGAGAGCAGCTCGTCAAGCAGGCCTTAAACAAGTGCCATGTCTGATCAAGAGAGTCGAAGACAAGGCTGCGATCGCGATGGCATTGATTGAGAATATTCAGCGTGAAGACCTGAATGTCATCGAAGAAGCACAAGCGCTAGAGCGCTTACAGAACGAATTTGAACTGACACACCAACAAGTCGCTGAAGTGATTGGTAAATCGAGAGCGACGGTTAGTAACTTATTACGTCTAAATCAATTAGAAAATGAAGTAAAAGGTTTAGTTTCAAATAAACAACTGGAAATGGGGCATGCTCGAGCATTGCTTGCGCTTGAAGGTGATACCCAGGTTGAAGCAGCAAACACTGCAGCGACCAAAAAAATGACCGTGCGTCAAACCGAGCAGCTTGTTAAAAAGTGTTTAAAACCAGACGTTGAGCCAGAATCGAAGCCTGAAGACACAGAAGCTATCGAACTTTCACGAAGACTCACGGAAAAATTGCAAGCAAATGTTTCAGTCACTCGTTCTGTTAGCGGTAAGTCAAAAGTAATAATTACTCTTGATGAGCCTCACAAATTAGAGCAACTTATTGCTAAACTAGAGTACTAAATGAGATAATTGATTTAGGTCAATTATGTAATAAAAAAGTGATTTCGTACAAAAGTTGTCGGTTTGTATGCAAAAATGTAAATGATTGCTGCGTTGTTGTTGCAATCAATTTGGCTGAACGTATAATTTTCGCCAATTTCTCGGCACGCTTTTAAGCGAGTGGTAAAGTGGGCTTAAAAGAGGAACGAATACATGGTAGCGGCGTTAGCAAGACCAGGACGAGTGCTTGCAAAGCAAATGTTATTGATCGAGCTTAGCGCGGTTATATTAGTGGCGGTAGGGTTAGGTTTAGCTGTTAATCCTGATTGGGGTTTTGCTGCATTAATCGGTGGCGGTATTTTTGTCATCGCGAATGTAGTTTTTTGTGTGTGTGCTTTCCTATTTTGTGGAGCTCGCGCAACTAAGTTAGTTGCGGCGTCGTTCTATGCAGGCGAAGCGCTAAAAATTCTAATCACAGTTCTACTATTCTCTATTGTCTACATGTATATGCAGGTGGAATTAATTCCCCTCAAACTGACCTATTTACTGGTTCTAGGTATTAATATCTTTGCGCCAGTGCTTTTCATTAACAATAAAAAATAGGATGAGTTATGGCTGCGCCAACAGCATCCGGATACATTGAACACCATTTACAAAACCTTTCTTTAGCTAAGTTTGGTCTTGTAGAGGAGACAAGTTTCTGGAACGTACATATAGACAGTCTGTTTTTTTCGGTGTTGACAGGGATGTTATTCCTTTGGGTTTTTCGCTCAGTCGCTAAGAAAGCAACAGTAGGTGTACCTGGTAAGCTTCAGTGTTTTGTTGAAATGGTAGTGGAATTCGTTGGTGACAACGTTAAAGAAACTTTCCATGGCCGCAACCCTCTGATTGCCCCACTAGCACTGACTATATTCTGCTGGATTATCATTATGAACTTGATGGACTTAGTGCCTATTGATTTCTTACCATATCCTGCAGAGCATTGGCTAGGTATCCCTTACTTGAAAGTGGTTCCTACTGCTGATGTTAATATAACAATGGCAATGGCTTTAGGTGTTTTTGCTCTGATGATCTACTACAGCATCAAAGTAAAAGGTCTAGGCGGATTTGCTAAAGAATTGGCACTGCATCCATTTAATCACCCAATCATGATTCCATTTAACTTGGTACTTGAGGTAATTTCGTTACTAGCGAAGCCACTATCTCTAGGTATGCGTTTATTTGGTAATATGTTTGCGGGTGAGGTGGTGTTTATTCTTATCGCGGCAATGCTACCGTGGTATTTACAATGGGTAGGTGCACTACCTTGGGCTATCTTCCATATCTTGGTTATTTTGATTCAAGCGTTTGTTTTCATGATGTTGACAATCGTTTACTTATCAATGGCTCATGAAGATAGTGATCACTAAAAAAATTTTTAAGCTTTATTCTAACTATTAATGTTAATCGGAGAACGTAAATGGAAACTGTACTAAGTTTTTCAGCAATCGCTGTTGCTATTATTGTTGGTCTTTGTGCCGTAGGTACTGCAATTGGTTTTGCTATTCTTGGTGGTAAATTCCTAGAAGGCGCTGCGCGTCAACCTGAAATGGCTCCAATGCTACAAGTTAAGATGTTCATCATCGCTGGTCTACTGGATGCTGTTCCAATGATCGGTATCGTAATCGCACTACTATTCACGTTTGCTAACCCATTTGTTGGTCAACTAGCAGGCTAATTAACTCTTAATAGTTAATTAAATTTTTGTAGTTGATTCTTAACGAGGGGTAGCTGTTGTGAATATGAACGCAACTCTGTTAGGTCAAGCAATTGCTTTTTCATTGTTTGTTTGGTTCTGCATGAAATATGTATGGCCACCAATCATGCAAGCAATTGAAGAACGTCAGAAAAAAATTGCTGACGGTCTAGTAGCCGCTGAACGCGCTGCTAAAGACTTGAACCTGGCACAAGCCAACGCTTCTGAGCAAATGAAAGAAGCAAAGCGCACTGCAACTGAGGTTATTGATCAGGCAAACAAACGTAAAGCTCAAATTATTGATGAAGCTCGCGAAGAAGCTCAGGCAGAACGCCAGAAAATCTTAGCGCAAGCTGAAGCAGAAATTGAAGCAGAGCGTACACGTGCCCGTGATGACCTGCGCAAACAAGTCGCAACTCTGGCTATAGCTGGTGCTGAGAAAATCCTTGAGCGTACAATCGATAAAGATGTACACGATGATCTTCTTAACAACATTACTGCAAAACTTTAAAGCAAGGGGCTGTATATGTCTGATTTGACTACAATCGCACGCCCCTATGCTAAAGCAGCGTTTGACTTTGCGGTAGATAAAGGTGAGCTAGACCAATGGGGTCAGATGCTTACTTTTGCTGCCGAAGTGGCACAAAATGATGATGTTCATAATTTATTAAGCGGTTCTATGACTGCTGAAAAATTAGCTGAAGTATTCATTGTAATTTGTGGCGAACAATTTGATGAATTCGGTCAGAACTTGATTAAAGTGATGGCAGAGAATGGCCGCTTGATGGCTTTTCCTGATGTTTGTAAACAGTTCTTATTGCTCAAACAAGAGTATGAGAAAGAGATCGACGTTGAAGTAACTTCAGCGGTAGAACTTTCTGAAGAACAACGCGCAGAGATCAGCAGCAAATTGGAACAGCGCTTAGCGCGCAAAGTTCAGCTGAATTGCAGTATAGATGAGACTCTACTTAGTGGAGTTATTATTCGAGCCGGAGACCTAGTCATCGATAACTCAGCGCGCAGTCGTTTAGACCGCCTGAGCGATGCATTGCAGTCTTAATGGGGATTGGAGCATGCAACTTAATTCCACTGAAATTAGCGATCTAATTAAACAACGTATTGAATCTTTCGACGTTGTTAGTGAAGCTCGCAATGAAGGTACTATCGTTTCTGTAAGCGATGGCATCCTTAGCATCCACGGCCTAGCGGACGTGATGCAAGGTGAAATGATCGAACTACCGGGTGGCCGTTACGCTCTAGCACTAAACTTGAACCGTGATTCGGTTGGTGCTGTTGTAATGGGCCCGTATGCTGACCTACAGGAAGGCATGAAAGTTACAGGTACTGGTCGTATTCTAGAAGTACCAGTAGGTCCTGAAATGCTTGGTCGTGTTGTAAACACGCTAGGTGAGCCAATTGATGGTAAAGGTCCAATCGAAGCTAAATTGACTTCGCCTGTAGAAATTATCGCACCAGGTGTAATCGACCGTAAATCGGTAGATCAACCTGTTCAAACTGGTTACAAGTCGGTTGACTCAATGATCCCTATCGGTCGTGGTCAACGTGAACTAGTAATCGGTGACCGTCAGACTGGTAAAACAGCAATGGCGATCGATGCGATTATTAACCAAAAAGATTCTGGTATTTTCTCTATCTACGTAGCTATCGGCCAAAAAGCGTCGACTATTGCTAACGTAGTTCGCAAACTAGAAGAGCACGGCGCACTAGCAAACACTGTTGTTGTTGTTGCATCTGCTTCTGAATCTGCAGCGCTGCAATACCTTGCACCGTATGCTGGTTGTGCGATGGGCGAATACTTCCGTGATCGCGGTGAAGATGCACTGATTGTTTATGATGATCTATCTAAGCAAGCTGTAGCTTACCGTCAAATCTCGCTACTACTTAAGCGTCCACCAGGTCGTGAAGCGTTCCCAGGTGATGTTTTCTACCTTCACTCTCGTCTACTAGAGCGTGCTGCTCGTGTAAGCGAAGTATACGTAGAAAAATTCACTAACGGCGAAGTGACAGGCAAGACTGGTTCTTTAACTGCTCTACCTATCATCGAAACGCAAGCTGGTGACGTATCTGCATTCGTACCAACGAACGTAATCTCGATTACTGATGGTCAGATCTTCCTACAAACTGAGCTATTCAACGCGGGCGTACGTCCAGCTGTTGACCCTGGTATCTCAGTTTCTCGTGTAGGTGGTTCGGCGCAGACTAAAATCATCAAGAAGCTATCTGGCGGTATCCGTACTGCTCTAGCTCAATACCGTGAACTTGCAGCATTTGCTCAGTTCTCTTCGGATCTTGATGAAGCGACTAAGAAGCAGCTAGACCACGGTCAAAAAGTTACAGAACTGATGAAGCAGAAGCAGTACGCTCCTATGTCTGTATTTGACCAAGCTCTAGTAATCTTCGCTGCAGAGCGTGGATACCTTCAAGACGTTGAACTTTCTAAAGTTCTAGACTTTGAAGCTGCTTTACTGTCGTTTGCTCGTGGTCAATATGCCGATCTAGCAACACAGATCGACACAACGGGTGCTTTCAATAAAGAAATCGAAGCTGAGCTGAAGAAGCTTGTTGACGATTTCAAGGCAACCCAGACCTGGTAATTGGTAGGTGGTCTTAGGGCCACCTCATACCATTAACGGAGAGTAACGATGGCCGGCGCAAAAGAGATACGTAATAAAATCGGTAGTGTTAAAAGCACACAGAAGATTACGAAAGCAATGGAAATGGTAGCAGCTTCAAAAATGCGTCGTTCTCAAGACGCAATGGAAGCTACTCGTCCATATGCAGAAACAATGCGTAAAGTGATCGGTCATTTGGCTAATGGTAGCCTCGAGTATAAGCATCCTTATCTTGAGGAACGTGAAGCCAAACGTGTTGGTTACATCATCGTTTCTACAGACCGTGGTCTTTGTGGTGGTTTGAACATTAACTTGTTCAAAAAAGCCATGAACGACATGAAAGATTGGTCTGAGAAAGGTGCTGACGTTGAACTTGCAATTGTAGGTTCAAAAGCGACAGCATTTTTCAACAACAGCGGCGCGAAAGTAGCAGCTCAAGTTTCTGGTCTGGGCGATCGTCCAAGCCTTGAAGACTTGATTGGCTCTGTAAGCGTTATGCTGAAGAAATATGATGAAGGCGAATTAGATCGCCTGTTCGTAGTGTTCAACAAGTTTGAAAACACTATGGTTCAAGAACCAACGATCGATCAATTACTTCCTTTGCCTAAATCAGACAGCGAAGAAATGAAACGCAGTCATTCTTGGGACTACATTTATGAGCCCGAGCCAAAACCACTACTAGATGCACTATTGGTTCGCTATGTCGAATCTCAAGTGTACCAAGGTGTGGTTGAGAACCTTGCTTGTGAGCAAGCGGCTCGAATGATTGCAATGAAATCAGCAACAGATAACGCTGGTGACATTATTGATGACTTAGAACTTGTGTATAACAAAGCGCGTCAAGCGGCGATTACACAAGAACTTTCTGAGATCGTTTCAGGCGCAGCTGCGGTTTAAGCTTAGGTAAAACTAAATAGTTAGAGGATTAACGATGGCTACAGGTAAGATCGTACAGATCATCGGTGCGGTAGTCGACGTAGAGTTCCCACAGGGTGAAGTACCTCGTGTATACGACGCTCTGAATGTTAATGAAGTACAAGAACGTCTCGTTCTTGAAGTTCAGCAACAACTTGGCGGTGGCGTAGTTCGCGCAATCGTAATGGGTAGCTCTGATGGTTTACGTCGTGGTTTGACAGTTGAAAATACTGGCGCTCCAATCTCAGTACCAGTAGGTACTAAGACATTGGGTCGTATCATGAACGTCCTAGGTGACGCGATTGATGAGTGTGGCGAGATTGGTGCTGAAGAGCATTACGCCATTCACCGTGAAGCTCCAAGCTACGAAGAGCAGTCTAACGAGACAGCTCTTCTAGAAACTGGTGTTAAAGTAATCGACTTAATTTGTCCATTCGCTAAGGGTGGTAAAATCGGTCTATTCGGTGGTGCTGGTGTAGGTAAGACCGTTAACATGATGGAACTTATCAACAACATCGCACTTCAACACTCAGGCCTATCTGTATTTGCAGGTGTAGGTGAGCGTACTCGTGAAGGTAACGATTTCTACTTTGAGATGCAGGAAGCAGGTGTTGTAAACATCGAAAAACCTGAAGAATCAAAAGTAGCGATGGTTTACGGTCAGATGAACGAGCCACCAGGTAACCGTCTACGTGTTGCACTGACTGGTCTAACAATGGCAGAGCGCTTCCGTGACGAAGGTCGTGACGTTCTACTGTTCGTTGATAACATCTACCGTTACACACTAGCAGGTACTGAAGTATCAGCACTTCTAGGTCGTATGCCTTCTGCGGTAGGTTACCAACCTACACTAGCTGAAGAAATGGGTGTTCTACAAGAGCGTATCACGTCAACTAAATCTGGTTCTATCACGTCTGTACAGGCGGTATACGTACCAGCGGATGACTTGACTGACCCGTCTCCAGCAACAACGTTCGCTCACTTGGATGCAACGGTTGTACTTAACCGTAACATCGCATCTATGGGTCTATACCCAGCGATCGACCCGCTAGATTCTACTTCACGTCAACTGGATCCATTGGTAGTTGGACAAGAGCACTACGACATCGCTCGTGGCGTTCAGTCTACTCTTCAGCGCTATAAAGAGCTGAAAGATATCATTGCTATCCTAGGTATGGACGAGCTATCTGAAGAAGATAAGCAAGTTGTATCTCGTGCTCGTAAGATTGAGAAGTTCCTAACTCAGCCTTACCACGTAGCGGAAGTATTTACAGGTGACCCAGGCGTTTACGTACCTCTTAAAGAGACTCTACGTGGCTTCCAAGGTCTTCTATCTGGTGAATACGATGACATTCCAGAGCAAGCGTTCATGTACTGTGGTGCAATTGACGAAGCTATCGAGAATGCTAAGAAGCTATAAGGCTAACTAGGAGGCGATATGGCAGCAATAACCTTTCACCTAGACGTTGTAAGTGCAGAGAAACAAATTTTCTCAGGCCTTGTTGAGACGTTTCAGGTGACCGGTAGTGAGGGTGAGCTTGGTATTTTCCATGGTCATACTCCACTGCTGACCGCTATCAAGCCTGGTATGGTGCGTATTGTTAAGCAGCACGGCCACGAAGAAATCATTTATGTTTCTGGTGGTATGGTAGAAGTTCAGCCTGGTACAGCGACTGTACTGGCTGATACAGCTATCCGTGGTGAAGAGCTAGACGCAGCAAAGGCGGAAGAAGCTAAACGCAAGGCTGTGGAGAATATCCAAAATCAGCATGGCGACATAGACTTCGCACAAGCGGCCGGTGAACTGGCTAAAGCCATTGCTCAGTTACGAGTTATCGAACTGACAAAACAGCGTCGCTAATCTTTTATAAGATTATAGACTCTGAGATAAAGGCGACCTAAGGGTCGCCTTTTTGCATTTCTAGATTCTCAAAAATGCCTCTTTTACGTATCACTACTGGTTAAATGGTTATTGCGATTTAATTTTTTGGCCAAAAACGGTTACAATATCGGCTTAATAAAAATAACGTTGGATAGGTTTACAATGAAGTTTAGCGCGGTAATTCTCGCGGCGGGCAAAGGCACTCGCATGTATTCAAACACACCAAAGGTTCTGCATACGCTTGCAGGTAAGCCAATGGTGAAGCATGTTATCGATACATGTAATGGTTTAGGCGCTCAAAATATCAACCTGGTTTACGGCCACGGTGGTGATCAGATGAAGGCTACTCTAGCTGAAGAATCTGTAAATTGGGCACTGCAAGCTGAGCAGCTGGGTACAGGCCACGCTGTGGATCAAGCATCTGCACATTTCGCTGATGATGAAAAAGTATTGGTGCTATACGGTGATGTTCCACTGATTTCACCTGAAACCATTGAAAACCTATTAGACGCTCAACCAAACGGTGGTATCGCGCTACTTACGGTCGTGCTAGACAACCCAATGGGATACGGTCGCATTATTCGTCGTAATGGACCTGTTGTGGCTATCGTTGAGCAGAAAGATGCAACGGATGAGCAGAAGCTTATCAAAGAGATCAATACTGGCGTTATGGTGGCGACTGGTGGTGATCTGAAGCGTTGGTTGTCTGGTTTAAGCAACGACAACGCACAGGGTGAATATTACCTGACTGACGTTATCGCAGCCGCTCACGATGAAGGTCGTGCGGTTGAAGCTGTGCACCCAGTAAGCCCAATTGAAGTAGAAGGTGTTAACGACCGCTCTCAACTGGCTCGTCTAGAGCGTGCTTACCAAGCAGAACAAGCTGACAAATTATTGAAGCAGGGCGTTATGTTACGCGATCCTAGCCGCTTTGATCTACGTGGCGAACTGCAATGTGGTATGGACGTTGAAATCGACACCAACGTTATCATCGAAGGCAGCGTAAGCATTGGTGATAACGTGGTTATCGGTACCGGCTGCGTGTTGAAAGACTGTGAGATTGATGATAACACCATCATTCGCCCATACAGCGTAATTGAAGGCGCAACGGTCGGTGAAGACTGTACGGTTGGTCCATTTACTCGCCTACGTCCAGGTGCAGACATGCGTAACGATTCGCACGTTGGTAACTTTGTTGAAGTAAAGAACACTCGCCTTGGTGAAGGTTCTAAAGCGAATCATTTAACGTATTTAGGCGATGCTGAAATTGGTCAGCGTGTAAACGTGGGTGCGGGTGCAATTACTTGTAACTACGATGGTGCGAATAAGTTTAAGACCATCATTGGCGACGACGTATTCGTTGGTTCAGATAGTCAATTAATCGCGCCTGTTACGATTGGTAATGGTGCAACTGTTGGTGCTGGCTCTACAGTAACACGTGATGTTTCTGAAAATGAGTTGGTTATCAGCCGTGCGAAAGAACGTAAGATTGCTGATTGGAAACGTCCAACTAAGAAGTAAACTCTAACGTTCAAAATATATTTTTATGAAAGCCAGTAGCATCGCTACTGGCTTTTTTGTATCGGCCACTCACTGCTAACAAAATAATCAATTTGGCAATTGTATTTTTTTAATAGATTGTTAATATTCGGGCTGTGGTTCGGTATAAATAGGTTGATGTACGGTGATATTGGTTGAAAAGAAATGGCAAACATTGCCGATCATTATTTTGTCTTTTTCAATGTTAATAGGTCTCTATGGCTTTTATGTAACGCTGGAAAAGTTGGTTGTTGAAAATGAGCGTGATCATCTTGTCTCTTTGATGTCAGATGTCGTGTTCGAGGTCCGTGAAGATAGTCGTTTATTCTCGGAAGGCGTAGATATTGATGATTATATTGGTAATCTTACCCAAGCTAGTACACGATTAAGAATTCAGGTTATTAATCCTGATGGTGTTGTGATTGGGGATACGGACCTTTCTGATCATGCGCTTGCAGGCGTTGAAAACCACAGCGATCGACCTGAATTTCAACAAGCTCTAAAAACAGGCTTCGGCAGTGACGTGCGTTTTAGTACGGTCACTTCGGTTGATCGTATCTATTACTCCCATAAAGAATCCATGAACGGTAGCAGTTTCGTTATCGTTATCTCTTCACCGATGCATCAACTGAAACAGATGAACTTCCAATTGATGGGGATTCTGGTTGGTATGGTTGTGTTGAGTTTGAGCTTCTTGATTGGCACCTCTTACGTGAGTAATCGCCAAATTGTTCATCGAGTGGAAGAAGAACAGAAAAAGCAAGACGAGCGCATTCGCCAACGAACCCATGAAATCGAGTTGATGCACCGCCTCGCGAATATGCTTGCTGCATGTAATAACATGGTCGAGGCACAACAGATCGTTTCGGATATCTTGCCGCGAATTCTCGGTAACGTGAACGGCAGTGTTTCTTTGATGCGTGCATCGCGTAACCAGTTGATCACTCAGCTCGATTGGGGAGAGACTTGGCCGGGAAGCGCGAGCTTTGCTCCAGAAGAGTGTTGGTCACTACGTAAAGGACGTGCACATCAATCGAATGATGATTTCCACTCGTTAACCTGTGGTCACATGCATGAGATGGAAAACAACCAAACCTTGTGTATTCCGTTGACGGCACATGGCAACACCATCGGCATCATGCACCTTTATTTCGGTGTTGGTGACATCAAGATTGATCCCATTACCGAGCAATTAGCCTTCAGTGTTTCAGAGCATTTAGGCTTAGCATTAGCTAACTTGAGCTTACAAGAGAAGCTTCGCTCACAAGCATTGAGCGACCCTCTTACTGGCTTATTCAACCGTCGTTTCTTTGAGCAGAAACTGGAAGAGCACTCAATGAATTCGGCCACCAGCGAACAGCCATTATCGCTATTGATGCTCGATTTGGATCACTTCAAACGTTTTAATGACAACTTTGGTCATGATGCAGGTGATTTCGTATTAAAAGAGATCAGTGCGTTACTTAAACAGAGCGTCAGTGAAGATGAGATTGCTTGCCGATTAGGTGGTGAGGAGTTGGCGGTACTGCTTCCACATTATTCAATGCAAGAAGCGACTGAGTTTGGTCAAACCTTGTGTGATGCTGTGCGTTCGATGCACCTTGAACATAAAGGTTTGTCATTAGGTCAGTTGGGTGTTTCGATAGGTGTAGCTACTTACCCTAAGCCAGCATCTGATACCGAGTCTTTGGTTAAGATGGCCGATAACGCTTTGTACATGGCGAAAGACATGGGCCGCAGCCGAGTGGTTAACTATGATGAATATAGCCGCCATAAAGCGCCAGCGTTAGAAATTGTCGACGGTGAAGCTGCTTCGAAATTGTCTTAAACTGAGACTGAATTTAGATATAAAAAAAGAGCGAGTAATCTCGCTCTTTTTTGTTTTCGTTAAACGAGGAACTAGTCTTGTTTCTCGTCTGCTACTACTCGAGAGTTGTCTGGCGTAGCGAAGTGTTCTGAAAGCTCTTTGTTCGAAACAATGTAGCCAACCCACAATGCACCCAAACAAATCACAACTGCGATACCTGTTGCGCTTAATGCTTGGCTAGCCATTGCCGCTACCAATGCACTTGATAAGCCACTGATGCTGATTTGCAGGCTGTTTTGTAGACCAGCAGCTGTTGCTGGGCTCTGTTTAGCGCTTGATAGGGCACGGTTAACTACGATTGGGTAAAGTGCACCATTTGCTACAGCAATCAAACAGAAAGGCGCAAGTAGAGGCCAGATGGAAGTCAGTTCCCACTGTGATGCGATAAAGATAAGCATCGCTGCTACGCTGAACAAACCAATAAGGTTTCTTAGTACAATACTATCGCCATACTTCTTCACCGCTTGCTTACCGAAGTAACCACCCGCCATGAATGCGATTGTTTGTGGGATGAAACTTAGGCCGATGTCTTTTGCTTCATAACCTAGTTGAGCCATGATCTCTGGCATACCCGTTAGGTAAGCGAAGAACGCTGCAGATGCCGAAGCAAACATTAAAACATTACCCATGTAAGGTTTTGATTTAAGCAACATCTTGATGTCTGTCTTAATCGATGTCTGCTTTACTTCAGGCGCTTCTTTTGGCTGAGCCATTGTTGTCGCCACTAGCAGTGCACCCATCAAGGTTAATGTGATGAAGATACTATGCCAGCCAAAGCTATCCGCAAGTAAAACACCTAGCTGAGGTGCTAGTGCAGGAGATAGTGCGACCAAAGGCATGATGGTTGCAAAAATTTGCTGGCTACTGCTTTGTGAGTAACGCTTGATAACCATGGCTTGCCAGATTACCGCCGGAGCACATACACCGATTGCTTGAATGAATCGTAGTGTCAGTAGGTGCCATACCTCGGTGCTGAATGCTAAGCCGAATGAAGCTGCCGTAAAGATTACAAGACCAACCGCCAGCGTATTGCGGTGACCATACTTGTCACTTGCCAGACCCCAAAGAAGCTGACCCATTGCCATACCGCCAAGGAATACGGTTAGAGATAGAGCAATCTGCTCCGGGCCGGTTGCGAAATCAACTTCCATTGCCTTAAATGCAGGAAGGTACATATCGGTCGCAATAAAGCCAAGCATTGAAAGAACTGCAAGGTAGACCAATTGAAATTTAGAAATATTCATAAGATGCCATTAAGCTAAAGGTAGTGATGTTTTTATCATCAAAAAAATTGTTTGATATACAGAAGTTAAAGCCCCTGTTTATTTATGCTGACATTCTATTTTTCAGACCTGATAAAATAAAACGCTAAAATATGTAGTTATCAATCAAAAAATTTGAAGGCTTATGTTCTCTAAATCCTCTTTAGAAATGCTCGATACTGTCGCTCGCTTGGGTAGTTTTACCGCAGCTGCTGAACAGTTGCACAAAGTACCGTCTGCGATCAGCTACGGTGTTAGACAGGTTGAGCAAGAACTGGATGTTCTACTTTTCAGACGGTTACCGAGAAAGGTTGAGCTGACACCTGCTGGTGAGTTGTTCATTGAAGAGGCTCGTGCGTTGTTGAGACAGATGGAAGAGGTCAGTGCCCAGACTCGCCGCGCGGCTCGTGGTTGGAAGAAAACCTTGCGCCTAACGCTCGATAACGTGGTTAAGCTCGATAAGATGAAGCCGATGATTGAAGAGTTCTACCAAACCTTTGAGTTTGCAGAGCTCCAGATCAACATGGAGGTGTTCAACGGCTCTTGGGAAGCGATAGCACAGGGCAGAGCGGATATCGTGATTGGCGCAACCTCTGCGATTCCGGTTGGTGGCGACTTTGAGGTTAAAGATATGGGACGGTTAGATTGGGCGTTTGTAATGTCGCCAAGTCATCCGTGTGTGCGAGAGCAAAACCTCAATGAAGAGTTTGTTAGCCAATATCCCGCGATATGTTTGGACGATACCTCTAGTGTGCTCCCTAAGCGACACACTGGCCACTACTCAAATCAAAGACGCCTGTTGTTACCCAACTGGTATAGCGCGATTGAATGTCTTAAAAATGGAGTAGGGGTGGGTTATATGCCAAGACACATTGCTGCACCTATTATCGAGCAAGGCTTACTGGTGGAGAAAATACTGCCTGAACCGAGCCCGCAGAGTCATTGTTGTTTGGTGTGGCGAAAAGACGATAACCATAAGCTGATCGAATGGATGGTCAAGTACCTAGGATCGAGTGAACAACTTCATCAAGATTGGCTGGATCATCGCAAGGCGATCTAATGATCTTAGCGAGAAGATCCTTTTCAAGTTTGAGCTGAATCTTCATCCACAAAAAGAGCGAGTAAATACTCGCTCTTTTTGATTCGGTCGTTAACTCTTAAGACAAGAAGAACTTGTAGGAAGGGTTATCGGTTTCATCTTTACACTGATAGCCAAGCTCTCGTAGATGTGTTGAGAACTGAGCCAAATCATCATCACCAAGCTCAAAGCCACACAATACGCGACCGTAATCGGCACCGTGGTTACGATAGTTGAACAGGCTGATATTCCAGTGAGTACCTAAGGTATCAAGGAATTTAATCAATGCACCTGGGTATTCTGGAAACTCGAAGCTGTACAGACGTTCTTTCAGTGGTTTCGATGGTTTACCGCCAATCATGTAGCGAATGTGCAGTTTTGCCATCTCATCATCAGACAGATCGACAACCGGGTAGCCACCGTCACGTAGGTCATTGATGATGTGCTCGAGTTCTTCTTGTCCTCCTTGTAGACGTACACCAACGAAGATATTCGCTAGGCTTTCGTCGTTTTGGCGGTAGTTAAACTCAGTCACCGCTCGACCACCAATAATATTACAGAACTCTAGGAATGCCCCTTGTCGCTCAGGGATAGTGACCGCAAGCAGGCCTTCGCGCTTCTCACCCAACTCACAACGTTCAGACACATAGCGCAGGCCATGGAAGTTGGTGTTAGCACCTGACAGTACCGTTGCCAATTGTTTGTCTTGCAGTTGGTTCTGCTCTGCAAACTTCTTCAAGCCAGCTAGAGCAAGCGCTCCTGAAGGTTCGGCAATCGCACGAGTGTCTTCAAAGATGTCTTTCACCGCCGAGCAGATCTCATCACTAGACACGGCAATGTGACCGTCGATGTACTGCTGACACAGACGGAATGTCTCTTCACCAATGCGTTTAACCGCCACACCATCAGCAAACATGCTGACCTGATCCAGTACTACTGGTTCACCAGCATCGAGAGCTGCCTTCAAGCAAGCCGAATCTTCTGGTTCTACTGCAATGACTTTAATCTCTGGCATCAGCTGTTTTACTAACACAGCAACACCTGCCGCTAAGCCACCACCACCAACAGGTACAAAGATATAATCCATGTGACCGTTTTGCTGCAGCATCTCCATGCCCATCGTACCTTGCCCTGCGATCACCAATGGGTGATCGAAGGGAGGAACAAAGGTATAGCCGTGCTCAGCGGAAAGTCGTTCTGCTTCGGCTTTCGCTTCATCAAAGTTGCTGCCATGTAGAACCACGTTACCACCAAAGCCACGCACCGCATCAACCTTGATGTCTGGTGTGGTTTTTGGCATCACAATTGTGGTTTGAATACCAAGCTTTGAACCGGACAGCGCCATACCTTGAGCATGATTACCCGCCGATGCAGCAATCACACCTGCGGCTTTTTGCTGCTCAGAAAGGCTTGATACCATGTTGTAGGCGCCACGTAGCTTGAACGAGTGCACCGGCTGGCGGTCTTCTCGCTTAAGCTGCACCTGATTTCCAATGCGCGCGCTTAAACGTGGCATATCCTGTAGAGGTGTCACGATTGCCGCTTCGTAAACCGGCGCTCTCAGGATCTGACGCAGATAATCTGCGCCAGTTTGTTTTTGGGGACTGGAGGTGTCATCACTCATAGTTAGCCCTCAAGTTTAGACTTATCGCGCACTGCGCCTTTGTCGGCACTGGTCGCCATGCTTGCGTAAGCTTTCAGTGCGAAAGATACTTCACGCTGACGGTTTTCTGGTTTCCAGCCTAGTGCATCTTGTTTAACACGACGCGCTTCTAGCTCTGCTTCTGGCACATCAAGTGTGATTGAGCGGCTAGGGATATCGATAGTGATGATGTCGCCAGTGTTTACTAGACCAATCACACCGCCACTTGCTGCTTCTGGAGAAGCGTGACCGATAGATAGACCTGATGTACCACCAGAGAAACGTCCGTCAGTTAGAAGAGCACAAGACTTACCTAGACCCATAGATTTTAGGTAAGTGGTTGGGTAAAGCATTTCTTGCATACCCGGACCACCCTTAGGTCCTTCGTAACGAATAACAACTACTTCGCCCGCTTTCACTTTGCCACCTAAGATGCCATCAACAGCACTATCTTGGCTTTCAAATACGATAGCAGGGCCTTGGAATTTAAGGTTTTCTTCATCAACACCCGCGGTCTTAACGATACAACCATCAACCGCGATGTTACCTGAAAGTACCGCTAGGCCACCTTCTTGGCTAAATGCATTCTCTTTAGTACGGATACAACCTTCTTTGCGGTCGTCATCAAGACGATCCCAACGGCAATCTTGCGAGAAGGCTTTAGTAGTACGAATGCCTGCTGGACCAGCGCGGAAGAACTTAAGTACCGCTTCGTCTTCTGTCTGCATGATGTCGTATTGAGCAAGCTGCTCTTGCATGCTCAGGCCAAGTACTGTACGAGTTTGGTTGTTCAGTAGGCCAGCACGGTCTAGTTCACCTAGGATAGCCATTACACCACCAGCGCGGTGAACGTCTTCCATGTGATATTTCGGTGTTGAAGGAGCCACTTTACATAGGTGTGGAACACGGCGAGACATCTCGTCGATATCACCCATATCAAAGTCAATTTCACCTTCTTGAGCTGCCGCTAAAAGGTGAAGAACGGTGTTACTTGAACCACCCATCGCGATATCTAACGCCATTGCATTATCAAAGGCAGCGCGGTTTGCGATGTTGCGTGGCAGTGCTGACTCGTCGTCTTGCTCGTAGTAACGCTTGGTTAGATCAACGATGCGCTTACCGGCATTGATGAACAGCTCTTCACGGTCTGCGTGCGTCGCCAGCATAGAGCCGTTACCTGGCTGAGATAGGCCAAGTGCTTCTGTTAGGCAGTTCATTGAGTTGGCTGTGAACATACCTGAACATGAACCACAGGTTGGACATGCAGAACGCTCTACTTGTTCGCTTTGCTCATCTGAAATCGTTGGATCGGCACCTTGGATCATTGCATCAACAAGGTCGAGCTTGATGATCTGATCTGAAAGCTTGGTTTTACCTGCTTCCATTGGGCCGCCTGATACAAAGATCACAGGGATGTTGAGGCGCATTGCAGCCATCATCATTCCCGGAGTGATTTTGTCACAGTTCGAGATACATACCATCGCATCCGCACAGTGTGCATTGACCATGTACTCTACTGAGTCTGCGATAAGCTCACGTGATGGCAGTGAGTACAGCATGCCGCCGTGACCCATTGCGATACCATCATCAACTGCGATGGTGTTGAATTCTTTAGCGATACCGCCCGCTTTCTCGATTTCACCCGCAACCAATTGACCCATGTCTTTAAGGTGAACGTGGCCTGGAACGAATTGAGTGAAAGAGTTTACAACTGCGATGATTGGCTTACCGAAGTCATCATCTTTAACACCTGTTGCACGCCATAAAGCGCGCGCACCAGCCATGTTGCGTCCGTGGGTAGTCGTTGCTGAACGATAGATTGGCATTGCTTAAATCCTTATAAAATATTTGGCTGTTGCTTACTTAGTTGTTCGTGTTTGGTTTTCTGAAGTTTGGTATGCTGGGTACACATAGTCTAACCAGCCCCACTTATCTTCAGTGGTTCCATTGAATAGACCAAAGTAAGCCGCTTGAACCTTTTCAGTGATAGGGCCGCGTTTGCCTTCACCTACTGTAATTTTGTCTACACTGCGAACCGGAACGATCTCTGCAGCTGTGCCTGTCATGAATACTTCATCGGCAAGATATAGCGCTTCGCGAGCAATGTTCTCTTCACGGATCTCATAACCCATGTCTTTTGCTAGTGTCATGATCGAATCACGAGTGATGCCCGGCAGAATTGCACTGGTCGCTGGTGGTGTAGATAGTACGCCATTGCGTACTACAAAGATGTTTTCACCAGCGCCTTCAGAAAGGTAACCATCAACACTTAGCGCGATACCTTCATCGTAACCATGACGACGTGCTTCACCACCAACCAGTAGTGAAGATAGGTAGTTACCACCCGCTTTAGCAGCGGTTGGGATGGTGTTTGGTGCCGCACGGTTCCAGCTAGAGATCATCGCGTCTACGCCATTTTCTAGAGCTTCTTCACCTAGGTAAGAGCCCCAAGGGAAAGCAGCGATGATCAGTTCCATCTCAGTGTTTTCTGGTGGACATACACCTAAACCAACGTTCCCGACAAAGCCGAGAGGGCGGATGTACGCTGACTCTAGCTTATTTTGACGTAGCGTTTCGCGAGTCGCTTCCATAATTTCTTCCTCAGTGTAAGGAATCGGGAAGCGGTAGATTTTTGCTGAGTCTTTTAGGCGCTTAGCGTGTTCAGGGTGACGGAAAATCACCGGACCCTTTGGTGTGTTGTAGCAACGAACACCTTCAAACACAGAAGTACCGTAGTGCATTGCGTGAGTCAGGACGTGAACGTTCGCCTCTGCCCAAGGAACCATCTCACCGTTAAACCAAATATAGTCTGCCGTTTTAGCTGTCATGTTTGCGGTTCCTTATGCGTTTATCTTTTGTTGTAAGTTATTGTTTGGCAATTCATTACGACTGATAGAGATAACGTCAACGGTACGCACATCCCACAGCTTTTCGATTTGATTGACCAAGAAAGAGATCGGACGGTCACTGTCGACAATGATCTCAACACTCGCCACTTTGCTTTCGTGGTTTTGAGTGCCTGCGACTTGCTTAACAATAAAGCCACGGTGGCGGATAACACGAAGAACACGCTCTAGTAGTACAGGCTTATCATCGGCTTTGATGTCTAATAGGTATCTTTTCATGTTATGTGTTCTCCAACATCTCACTGTTTGAAGCACCTGGCGGTACTAGTGGCCATACGTTCTCTTCTTCATCGATAAGAACATGAAGTAGGTAAGCGGTTTTGCTCTCAAGCATCTCTTTCAATGCTGGTTCTACTTCTTCTTTACGCGTGATGGTTTTACCCGGGATATCGAAGGCTTTCGCTAGCATCACGAAGTCTGGGTTGTCATCTAGGATGGTTTCACTGTGGCGGCCATCGAAGAACAATGATTGCCATTGGCGAACCATACCCAAGCGAGAGTTATTTAGAAGCACCATCTTCACTGGGATTTGGCGGCGTTTCAGCGTGCCAAGTTCTTGCACGTTCATCATGAACGACCCATCACCAGAGATAAGTATAGATTGGTCATCAGGACGCCCAACCGACGCACCCATAGCGGCTGGTAAGCCAAAGCCCATGGTGCCTAAACCGGCAGAGGTGATGAAGTTCTGTGGATCGCGAGGTTGAATGTGTTGAGCTGCCCACATTTGGTGTTGGCCAACATCGGTCGAAACAATAGAGCTTGCTGGCATCATGTCTGACAGTTGCTTCAATAGTAGCGGAGCAAAGATCAGATCACCTGGGTGGTCGTAGCGCCATTTGAATGAGCTACGAAGTCCTTCTGAGTGGTGAACCCAAGATGAGATGTCTTGGCTTAGTTCCAACTGAGGCATGATCTTGTTGATGTCACCACGAATTGGCGCATTAGCAAGACGCAGTTTGCTGAACTCAGCGGCATCAATATCGATATGGATAACTTTCGCGTGTGGTGCAAAGGTATCAAGCTTACCGGTTACTCGGTCATCGAAACGAGCGCCAACAACAATCAGTAGGTCACTCTCTTGAACCACTAGGTTAGCGGCTTTGGTGCCGTGCATGCCCAACATGCCAAGGTAGTGTGGGTCGTCACGTTCGATAGTACCCAAGCCTTTCAATGTACTTACTGCAGGCATCGGGTTAAGGCGTAAGAACTCACGAACAGCATCGGTCGCTTTAGCGAGTTGAACACCACCACCTACGTATAAAACAGGGCGGGTAGCTTGAGACAAAAAGTACTGTGCCTGCTCAATAGCATCGGTTGTTGCAACAGGAATCGCTGGTGGAGTAAATTCTGGGAGAGTTTTAACAGGAGCTTCTGCTAGTTGAACATCTTTAGCAATATCGACGATAACTGGACCTGGGCGGCCAGACTTCGCTACTACAAAGGCTTCAGCTAGGGTTGGAGCCAATTCTTCAATGTCGGTAACTAGGTAACTGTGCTTGGTACATGACAGAGACATACCAATCACATCCATCTCTTGGAATGCATCGGTACCAATGTGGGAACTTGCAACCTGACCTGTGATAGCAACCAATGGGATTGAATCCATAAAGGCATCTGCAAGGCCAGTGACTAGGTTCGTTGCACCTGGTCCCGAGGTTGCCATACAAACAGCGACATCTTGTGTTGCACGAGCCATACCGATCGCGGCCATTGCAGCGCCTTGCTCATGACGACATAGGATATGCTCAACCCCGCCATCATAAAGTGCATCGTAGATTGGCATGATGGCACCGCCTGGGTAACCAAATACGGTCTCAATTCCTTGTTGCTTGAGTGCGGATACGACTAGTTCTGCGCCTTTCATCGGAATTCTCCCGTATTACCTTTATTTTGGTAACTGTTTCCTTTGTCTCTGCACATCTTGTGCTCCCATTCTTCCTGTAAATCGGCAAAGCCGAAAATGCTCAAAAATATAAAAATCGAATGTTTAAATTAGAAAAAACCCCCGGACTTGTCAGTGCGGGGGTTTTTTCTAATTCGTGGTTACTTTCTTCCCACTCGCCCCCGCGCAGTCTTAATAATGACTACGATAATCAGGTTAATCAGTGCGTAAATGCGAGCGTTAAAAATCATAATATTCGAGTTTTCTCGTTTATTGTCTTCAGTAAAAGTCTATATCTCTAGTGTTATCACACAAATCTGCCGCATGACAAGGAAAATGTCATTCTTTTTTCACATTAAAACACCATTCCATCAAGCTATATAACAACCTTATAGCTTTGGTGAGCAACGAATATCCAGAGCGAATACTTTTAAATCAAAGACAAAGGAAAGTTATGGGACTCGCGATAATTCATAGTCGAGCTAGTGTTGGTGTAGAGGCGCCAGAAGTGACTGTTGAGGTGCATATAAGCAATGGAATGCCTGGCTTTACGTTAGTGGGTCTACCTGAAACAACGGTTAAGGAATCTAAAGATCGAGTAAGAAGTGCGATCATCAATTCTCGCTTTGAATTTCCATCAAAAAGAATCACGGTCAACCTCGCTCCTGCCGATTTACCCAAAGAAGGAGGTCGTTTCGATTTGCCAATCGCGCTTGGGATTTTAGTGGCATCTGATCAGCTTCCGACATCAAAGATCGCACAGCATGAATTCATCGGTGAGTTGGCGCTGTCTGGAGAGCTGCGTTCAGTAAAGGGCGTGTTGCCTGCGACGTTAGCTGCCGATAGCGTCGAACGATGCTTAGTTGTTCCACACCATAACGGTGATCAGGCTGCGCTAGTGGGCAAGGGAGCCCATAAATCTGCGCAAACCTTGTTGGAGGTTTGTGCTGACATGTGTGGACAGACTCAGCTTGGCCTATATAGAACGGAACATCATCAGGCTGATGTTTCAGTGCTTCGCGACCTACAAGATATTATCGGCCAACAACAAGGCAAGCGAGCTCTGGAGATAGCAGCCGCTGGAAATCACAACTTACTTTTCCTTGGCCCTCCAGGAACTGGCAAGACTATGTTGGCGTCTCGTCTGCGTGATTTGTTACCTGAAATGAGTGATGACGAGGCGATGGAAACTGCATCGGTCGCTTCGTTAACGCAGCAAGAGATCAATCAGTACAACTGGAAGCAACGACCTTTTCGATCCCCTCACCATTCAAGCTCAATGGCGGCATTGGTGGGAGGAGGCTCAGTGCCTCGCCCCGGAGAGATCTCTTTGGCGCATAACGGCTTATTGTTCTTGGATGAGATGCCAGAGTTTGAGCGTAAGGTGCTCGATTCATTACGTGAGCCACTAGAGTCGGGCGAGATTATTATCTCCCGTGCTGCGGGCAAGACGCGTTTCCCTGCACGCTTTCAGTTGGTCGGTGCACTCAACCCAAGCCCAACAGGTTACTACGAAGGTAATCAAGCGCGGGCTAACCCACAGATAATCTTGCGTTATCTCAACCGTTTATCTGGCCCCTTGCTAGATAGATTCGATATGTCATTGGAGATACCTCTATTGCCCAAGGGAATGTTGGCCGAAGGAGGTGACCGAGGTGAAACCACCCAAGTCGTAAAGCACAGGGTCAAACAGGCTCGTCAAACCATGTTATCTCGCAACCATAAATCAAATGCTTTACTCGGCAGTCGAGAAATTGAGAAGTATTGCCCACTGCGACGTGAAGATGCGGAGTTTCTTGAGACAGCACTCCATCGATTGGGGCTGTCGATTCGTGCCTATCACCGAATCATTAAGGTAGCGCGAACCATTGCTGACCTTGACGGTAACGAGCAGATAGAAAAGAAACACTTATCGGAAGCGCTGGGCTATCGAGCGATGGACCGATTGTTGAAGCAACTCACGGCTCAAGCTGTGTAGTAGTAAATAGAGAGCCTGCTTGTGTGCAGGCTTTAGTTTGATAATTTATTGGCGCTGGCTGGAGTTAGAATTTGTAGTTCAGGCCGAGTGATATGATGTATTGAGACTCATCATAGAAGGTAATGTTCGAGTCACTAGTACCGTAGCCTGCAAGAGAAACAAACGACCAGTTTTCCCAATCCATGAATTGATCATATTCATACGCGGCGAATAGATTGATGTTATCGTCACTGCGTTTCTTTTGGAAAGTAATGCTGCTCGCATCGTAAGAGCGTTGGTTGTAACCCGCCGTTAGTGCGTATTGATGACGTCCCATGCCGCCAAATAAGCTTACCTCACCGCCAAACTGTTCATAAGAGGCAGCTTTGCCATCCGCAGAACTTGATTGGTAGATCAGTGACGGTACTAACATCATGGTACGACTGATTGGCTGACGATATTGACCTTTCAGGTAGAAAGTATCGGCGTCGCGTTTTAGCGCGTCTTCAACTCGATCATCTTTCACATCTTTGGTGGCGTAGGCCATGTCCAAAGAGAAGGCAGAGCCAGCGATGCTCTCTAGTGTTAAACGAAAGGCATTACCCGTCTCGTCGGTTTTGCTGCGAGCTGACGTCGTGTTGTACGGATCGGCCCAAGTCTCGCCAGACATAATAGTTGGCAGAATCGAAGCATCGATGGTCATGCCTGACTCTAGTTGGTATTTATAACCAACCTCAAGCACAACAGTACCCGTCGCCACATCATCACGCGCGGTACCTGTGTAAACCTGATGGTTCAGCTTTTCACCAAAGGTGTAAGCAATGCTACCGAGAGGCGCAACTAAAAACGAGCTCTCAGACGAAGCTTTCTGGTTAGTCGATGAGATCTTACTGTCAGCGTCGGTATTAAAATTTGAGTTTGAAGAAGTGACACCGGCGTTGATAGATATCTCACCACTGAAACCTGGCTCATCAGCAAGCTTGGCTAACGCGGGCGCAGCGGCAACGCTTAACGCTAATAACGTATATTTGATTTTCATTCAGAGGCTCCTTGCCCCAGTGATTGGTAGCAATAAATAGCTGTTAATAAAAGGTTATAGAAAACAACAGAATATAAAGGTTCACTTTATCGTACACCTTATAAAGGTTAATTGGATAAATGGGAAACCGAACAGCACCCCAAGATAGTGTCTCTTGCAAGAAGTCATTAAAAAGCGTCAGGTACAAAAAAGGAAGCCGAAGCTCCCTTATTTTGTATTTTTGATTGTTTTTTTACTTTTTCAGTAAGAAGTTAACCAATTCAAAGTACTCGTCTAGGCTGCTGATGCCTTGCGCTTCTACTAAGTAACGGTTGTTAACTACAACAGCAGGTACACCAGAAAGGCCGCTGTCTTTGAATGCTTTGTCGAAGCGACGAACCATCGAATCTACTGCAAAGCCGTTGTATGCCGCATCGAATTTCTTAGCATCAACACCTTCGTCTAGGAAGATTTGACGCAGTTCTGCTTCATCACGTGGTGGCTTGTTCATGGTGTGGATGCGATTAAACATCACTGGCACCATTTTGTCTTCAACTTTCAGTGCAATCATGGTCGCGTAAGCTTTGCTCATTGGCAGCCCCATGTTGCCACCCATGAATGAAACATGGTTCTTCTGTAGCTTAGCGTCTTTAGGTAGCTGTTGTTTTAGCTGCTGGATGATTGGCTCAAAGCTATTACAGTGTGGGCAGTAGAAAGAGAAGAACTCTGTCACCATTGGTTTTTTTGATGCTTCTAGATCGAGAACTTTGTAGTGTTCACTTTCGTTAAATTTCGCAGCGTGAGCTGAAAGGCTCAACATGATCAATGAGAAAAATGCGAATAGCTTTTTCATTTATCCAATCTCCATTATGTTTGAATTTTTATCTAGTTGTATGTTGCGATTGCGTTTACCACTGAGGCATTAACGAAAGTGGTGGCTCTTGCAGGGTAGCAATTTGCTCTTTACAAGCAAGTACTTGTTGCTCCCAATATTTCGGGTCATTAAACCATGGGAAGGCTAAAGGAAACGCCGGATCGTGCCATCGCTTCGCCAACCATGCCATGTAATGCACCATACGTAGACCGCGTAGCGGTTCGATTAGTTTCAGTTGTGCGGTATTAAAATCGCAAAACTCTTGATAACTCTCTAGCAGAATATCCAGTTGCATCAGCTTATCTTGGCGCTCGCCATTGAGCAGCATCCACAGATCTTGTATCGCAGGGCCGTTACGTGCGTCATCAAGATCGACGAACATTGGCCCATCGTGCCACAAAATATTGCCAGGGTGGCAGTCACCGTGCAGGCGGATATTCTCAATGTTGCTCGGCCACTGGCTCTCTAGCTCTTTTATCAGAAGGTCAACGTCATTGAAGAACGCGTTTTCTAGGTGCGTCGGGATAAACTGAGAATTCTCTAGAATCTTACGTGGCTGATAAAGGTATTCATCTAAGCTGATTGTCGGGCGATGTTGGAATGTTCTTCCCGCGCTGGCTTTATGAATACGACCAAGAAAACGGCCTACGCCTTCCAGTTGGTCTAGGTTATCCACTTCATACTGTCTGCCGCCGACACTTTCAAACAAGGCAAATAGGTAGCCTTGGTATTCATGTAAGGTTGCACCGTTGATTCGCATTGGAGGTGCAATTGGCATCTCTTGTTCGATAAGCTCGAGTGCGAAGTCATGCTCTTCTTGGATCTGTGCTTTGTTCCAGCGTTGCGGACGATAAAACTTAACGACGTAGCGCTTACGATCTTCATCGGTGAACTGATATACACGGTTTTCGTAACTGTTGAGAGCGAGAAGCCCGGATTCAGCGCGAACTCCGATGCTCTCCAGTGCGTACCACATGAAGTCAGGAGTCAGGTTATCAAAGTTAAAGGCTTGCATCGTCATAGAATAAAAAAGGCTCATTACTGAGCCTTTTTCCATTTATTGGGTTGTTATACCAAGCACTAAAGTGCAGGTATCAGAGCTTCTTGATAAAGCGGCTTTCGACTTCCATCGTAAACTCTTCATTACCCGAGAGTATAAACTGAATTGTCGAAACTGGTGAGCTCAGTTTTTCTGGGTCGGCGCCTAAACTGATAGGTAGGTTCAAAACCTCGCCTGGATCGACAGTAATCGTCTGTTTGCCATACCAGATCGAATCGGGCAGTCCGCTAACATCGAGTTTGTACTCTTGCTCTTGTTGAGTCTTGTTGATCACTTTCAAGGTGTAGGTGTTTTCAACCAACCCTTGGCTATTGACCCTAAACAGCTGATTTCTGTCACGTAGAACACTTAGGCCAGCAGGATCAACACTCGCGATTTGCACGAAGAATAGGCCCAGCATCACGATTAAGATGGCTCCATAGCCCAAGAGCTTAGGACGCATTACCTTGGTTGAGTGGCCTTCAAGTCTGTGCTCGGTGGTGTAGTTGATCAGGCCTTTTTCATAGCCCATTCGTTCCATGGTGTTGTCACAGGCATCAATACACGCGCCACAGTTAATGCATTCGTATTGTAGACCGTCACGGATATCGATACCCGTTGGGCACACTTGAACGCATAAATTACAGTCAATACAGTCGCCTAGACCAAGTTCTTTTGGATCGGCTTTACGAGAGCGAGGACCACGGCTTTCACCACGTTCTGTGTCGTAGCCTACGATGAAGGTGTCTTTATCGAACATTGCCGATTGGAAACGCGCGTAAGGACACATATGCAGACAAACAATTGAACGCATCCAACCTGCATTAGCATAGGTGCAGCCTGCAAAGAACAGTACCCAAAAAACCGGCCAGAACGATGAATTAAAGGTAAAGAAGCCAACCACTAACTCTTTGATTGGGATGAAGTAGCCAACAAAGGTTAAACCGGTCGCAATGGCAATTGCCCACCACGCAATGTGTTTGAGGGTTTTTCTGAGGATTAAATTGGTTGTCAGTTTGCCTGAGTCTTGTTTTCTTCGCTTATTGGCAGCCCCTTCTAGTTTCTCTTCGAACCAAATGTACATGAAGGTCCAGACGGTTTGCGGACATAAATAGCCACACCAGACACGGCCTAAGAAGGTGGTTATGAAGAATAAGCCAAACGCGGCAATCATAAATAGGATCGCGAGTAGGGTCAGATCTTGTGGGTATAAGGTGGTGCCAAAGAAGTTGAACTGTTGGCTGCCGATATCGAGCAAGATCGCTTGGCGTTCACCAAATGGAATCCATGGGATAAGCGCAAAAAGTAAAAGTAAGAACCAACCGCCATAGCGACGCAGTTGTTGGAATTTACCTTTGCTTTCTCGAACATAGATTCGGTTACTTGGGTTAAATCGATCTCCATTACCTTTATGTGTTTTCGGGTTAAAGGTTTTAGGAGTCACATCTTTGATATCGATTTTATCCTGACTCATGGACTATCCTTTTTGTGGCTTGTTTGCCCGGTTAAGTTGGGCATGACGACATTACTTGAAAGTATGGTTTAGAGAACCTGTTGAAATAGAGCTTGGTGCATTTGTTGTTATCGCACTCACTCTTATTATTTTAGAAGATTCTTATGGATGGCGATTATAGCGACAATCTTGTTCTCATTTCTTTAACGCTATCAACCTTTAACAACAAAAGTCATAACAGTTGTGACGAAAAAATAGCGAACAGAAACAAAAAAGCGACCGAGTGGTCGCTTTTTAAAATTGAGTGTTTTATCTATAACAGCAATTGAGTTCTAAACAAATCGGCGACTAAAGAAGGCCACGCGCTTTTAGAATTGCGGTTTTGAAATCATCTTCTTGGTCTTTTTTCAGACCCGGGATCATTTCATCTTTTTCGCTGTTACGCATTTTAAGATGGTAGATAAGAACATCGTCAGTCAGTTCTTCAAGTTTGCCTTGGTAGCCTGCTTCTTTTGATAGCTTAATGATGAACTCTAATAGGTTAAGCTCTTGATCTTTTTGCCACTCAGGCTCCATCAGTTCAAGCAGTTCTTCAATGCGGTGACACTTCATACTTTACTTCTCCACAAATTTTATAATGATTTGTGGTTAAGGTATCAAATCGGATAGGGAATACCAATGTGTAAACACATTTCAAGGCGGGTTTGGGCAAGAAAAAAGCGCAGTAAAAACTGCGCTTTTTGTTAAGCGGCTCTAATCACTTTTGTTGTAGTTGGTGCTAATAAAGCAGTCTTCTCAACTAGAGTCATTGTAGGAGCCAATTTCTTAGCCGTTGGAGCAGCAGCAAAGCCACTACGACGACGCATCGCACTACGGTTGGTGTGCGAGAACCTGACAGCTGTTGGGCGCATTAATTTACCTAACGGTCAGGCATATCCATTGCCAATCTAATGGCCTGATTTACCATGAGCTCTACCTCAATTGCTTGAAGCGTCACTCGTCTGGCTTTCGCCAATCCGAAGAATAAATCAGGATAATGACATGCATGCATATCAAGGCTTAGATTATCACTATCTAACTTATCGATCGACGTCTGAGTGATAATTAAACGATATTAGAGCTAAAATAGTGTGAGCAGTATATTTGAGTTTGAACCTCTTTCAGGCTTAAGATGATGCTTTAAAGGAGGTGCATATGTCGTTCTTAAAGAAAACGTTAGCAAGTTTTGGTATTGGGTCGGCCAAGGTCGATTCTGTGTTGCAACAGGAAGTGCTGTATCCAGGGCAGAAGGCGAGCATTATTGTGCATGTGTATGGTGGCGCTCAGCCACAGGAGATCGACAATATCGATCTTAATCTGTGTTGTCGTTACGTAAAAGAAGTCACCATGAACTCACAAAGGCAAGAGGGCGGTCAAACACGCCGTATGCACCAGACCTATTCATTAGCAAAATGGAGTCTGCCGTATGCCTTTGTTATTCAGCCGGGTGAAACCCGTGATTTTGAATGTGAGTTTGATGTCCCGCTGAATACACCGGTCACGATTGGTGACTCAAAGGTGTGGCTTGAAACCGGGCTGGACATTGCGATGGCGATTGATCCATCGGATAAAGATATCTTAACGGTTCGTCCTGATGCACTCCTCGATGGTATTTTTAACGAACTTGAA
Organism: Vibrio sp. TMPB1044; assembly: GCF_030442075.1. Classification (NCBI taxonomy): domain Bacteria; kingdom Pseudomonadati; phylum Pseudomonadota; class Gammaproteobacteria; order Vibrionales; family Vibrionaceae; genus Vibrio; species Vibrio sp. TMPB1044. Next base: position 78,157 of record NZ_JAUJED010000018.1, read on the forward strand.
GCCCAAGGCCTGCGCATTCGCCAAGTGGAATGTGAAGCGGTAGAAGGCTTTGAACTGCCGTTCGTTCAAGAGTTTGAGTTTGTCCCGACGACGGGTCCTTATCATGGCCGCTGGCGTGAGCTTGAGGTTGTTGCCCATCGTGATAAAACTGAGCTGAAGTTGTGGTTTGAGATAGACCGTAATCGCGACGGTGCCAAAGGCATGTTGGCGAGTTTATTGGGAGTGGGCCAGCTACAGCGTCAATTGAGTGTGCCATTGGATACCTCACCGGAAGAAGCCGGCAAGATGGTACTTGAGTATCTAGACAACGCTTCTTAGTTAGCTCTTTGGTTCTTTAGCTTTAGATACCTTAGTTTCATCACACCGCTTAGGCGTTATTAACGTCATAAAAGATGTCATAAAAATTTAAGCTTACACGTGTAAGCTTAATGTGCAATACTAGGCAAATCGAACATTTACTCTAGTAGGATAATCATGTCTGCATCATCGGCGAGCGAATACAGTGACATCGAAGAACGCGCCAATGCGATAACTCATGGCTTGGGTGTTGCGCTTGGCGTGGTTGGTTTAATCCTGCTACTGATTCGTGCGTTTGACCATCAAGCCGACATGCTGACTATTGCGAGCATGGCAGTATATGGCAGCAGCATTATCCTACTCTTTCTCGCTTCCACGCTTTATCACTCGATCACCACAGAGAAGACCAAGCGTTTATTGAAAACCCTCGATCACTGTGCGATTTATTTACTGATCGCAGGTAGCTACACCCCGTTTTTATTGGTTGGTTTAAGAACCCCACTGGCGATGGGCTTGATGGCGGTGATTTGGGGTATCGCGTTGGTGGGCATCATTATGAAGATTGCCTTCGTCTACCGATTTAAGCGCTTATCGCTGTTCATTTATTTAGCTATGGGCTGGCTGTCGTTGATTGTGGTTTATCAACTGGCAATGAATATCGAGATGGGTGGTTTAGTACTATTGGCACTCGGTGGTGTGATTTATTCTCTGGGTGTGATTTTCTATGTGGCAAAACGCATCCCATATAATCATGCCATCTGGCATTTGTTTGTGTTGGCGGGCTGCGCTTGCCATTTCTTCGCTATCTACCTGTACGTGACTCCGGTTTAACGAGTCAGCACTTCAACGATTTCAGCTTTGATTTGGTACTCAGGGTGCTGTTCAACCGCTAGTTTGATGGAAGTACCTTCGGCATCTGTTTTTGGTCGAAGGTAGGTATCTGCCATACGCTTAATCGATTTCCAAACGGCTACCGTTTTCTCTTCTAATAATTCACCGCTCGCTGAATACACGTCGATTTTTACCGATACTAAGATCACGGCTTGTGTACTTTGGTTGGTAATCGCGGTTGGGATAATCAGCTCACCATCTTCATAGTGACTAGCGCCTAGCACTACATCTACCCCTGATTGAGATAGCTGTAAGCTTGGCTTTTTGCTATCAACGACAATCGTCGTACCACGCACGTTGGTCGCCACAGGGACTGCCACAACAGGTGCTGCTGCGATAGGTACGGCGATCTCTGATGTTGTCGCTACCTCCTCCGCTTGCTCCTGTGCCACGTACTGCCATGTAAAGTCGTCTTTCAGCAGTATCTGTTTTCCATCTTGAAGAGTAACCATTTGGTCGGCGAAGGCTGAACTGCTCAGCAGTGCGCTTGCGATAAGTAGGTATGATTTCATCTCTGTTTCCTTAAATATTCGTGCAATTAGCGTCGCCAGAAGGCTGGGAAGAATAGAACGATCAGCGTCAGTATCTCAAGCCTTCCCATCAACATACCAAGGCTTAATAACCACTTAGCGGCGTCTGGTAGTGGAGCAAAGTTACCCGTCGGGCCAATCACGCTGCCCATACCCGGGCCAACGTTAGCTACCGCAGTAATGGCACCTGAGATACTGGTGATTGGGTCTAAACCCATCGCACTTAAGCCACCAGCGATTAAGATGATCGTAATGAAGAACATTAAACCAAACGCCACCAATGAACGTACGATGTCGTCGCTGACAGGGCGCTGGTTATATCGTTGAACAAACACGCCTGATGGGTGAATCAGCTTCATCATCTGTTTGTGAAGCATAGTCATCGCTATCTGGAAGCGGAAGATTTTAATACCACCAGAAGTTGAACCAGAACAAGCACCTGCCATCATCAGGAAGGCAAACAAGGTGGTTGGCAGTGCCCCCCAGGCTGTGAAGTCTTCCAAGCCAAAACCAGTAGTTGTCACAACCGATACGATGTTGAACATCGAGACTCGTAATGCATCCAATACTGTGTAGCCATCTCTGACCACTAGCCATGTGGAGATCACTGCACTGGTGACTAAGAAAAGGTAAGCGAAGCCTCTCACTTGGGCATCTTTGTAGAGGATCGAGAGCTTTCTACCGCGCAGTGCGCTGACAAATAGTAGGAATGGTAGTCCGCCTAAGAACATGAACACGGTACCCACCCAGTGAGCGCTGTTCGAGAAGTGGTTCATAGAGCCATCAGAGGTCGAGTAACCGCCTGTAGAAAGCGTGGTGAATGAGTGGTTGATGGCATCAAATATACTCATGCCTGCAAACAGGTAGCTCACCAAGCACAAGCCAGTTAATACCAGATAAACCGCTACGATGTTCTTGGCGACCGTTTTTGCTCTTGGGCTGCTTTTATCTGACCAATCGGATGATTCTGTTTGGAACAGGCGCATACCACCGACGTTGAGCATTGGTAGTACCGCTACCGCCATTACGATGAAGCCAATACCACCAAGCCACTGCAATATAGAACGCCACAGCAGAATGCTTGGTGCCATGCTATCTAAGCCACTCAGTACCGTTGAACCTGTTGTGGTAATACCGGACATGGTTTCAAAGTAGGCGTCAGTGAAGCTGATATGGTTGATGAACACAAATGGCAGCGCGGCGAAGGCACTGGCAATCGTCCACACCAGAGAGGTTATCAGGAACATGTCCCGTACCCCAAGTCGGAACTTAGCTGAACGCCCTAAACTCAAGCAGATGAACGCGACGATGTGCGTGATCACTACTGATTGACCAAACTCGAGGAAGCCACCGGTGCCAGTAAAGAAGGCAACCAATGTGGGGATGTACATGAAAAGGGCCAGTTTTGATAACACTAACCCTATCACTAATAATATCGGACGAAAGTTGACCATAGCTTAATAGACCATCGCTTTGTGTCGGAGCGTCGCTCTCACAACGAAGAAGGTTGTGAGAAGAAGCTTACGAGAACAAGGCTATAAGAAGAACGGACTCGGTTGGAAAAGAGACTCAACATCAGGCACGTATTTCTTGTCCACTAGGAACATTACTACGTGGTCATCTTGTTCGATTACAGTTCTATCGTGCGCGATAAGTACCTCTTCTCCTCGAACAATCGCACCAATAGTGGTGCCCGGTGGTAGTTTGATGTCGCCAATCGCTCGGCCAACGACTTTAGATGTGGTTTCGTCACCGTGAGCAATGGCTTCGATCGCCTCTGCAGCGCCGCGACGTAGGGATGATACGTTTACAATATCAGCACGACGAACGTGAGTAAGCAGCGCAGAAATGGTCGCTTGCTGTGGAGAGATCGCAATATCAATCACACCACCCTGAACAAGGTCTACGTAAGCACCGCGCTGAATCAGTACCATTACCTTCTTGGCACCCATTCGCTTAGCCAGCATGGCTGACATGATGTTGGTTTCATCTTCATTGGTTAGGGCAATGAACACGTCGACCTGATCGATGTTCTCTTCAGTCAGCAGTTCTTGGTCGGCTGCATCACCACAGAATACGATGGTGTTTTCTAATTCTTCAGACAGCTTCTCGGCGCGAGTGTAGCTGCGCTCGATAAGCTTTATGCTGTAGCTTTGCTCAAGGCGTTTTGCCAAGCTTGCACCAATGTTACCACCGCCAACAATCATGATGCGACGATACGGTTTCTCTAGGCGTTGCAGTTCACTCATTACTGAGCGGATATGGTTACTCGCCGCGACAAAGAAAACCTCATCATCGGCTTCAATGATGGTAGTACCTTGTGGGCGAATAGGGCGACCTTGACGGAAGATAGCGGCAACACGAGTATCAATGTGCGGCATGTGCTCACGCAAAGCAGACAGTGCGTTACCAACCAATGGTCCACCGTAGTAAGCTTTTACTGCGACTAGGCTAACCTTCTGTTCAGCAAAGCTCACAACCTGTAGTGCGCCTGGGTATTGAATCAAGCGCTCAATGTAGCTGGTCACTAACTCTTCGGGTGCGATAAGGTGATCGACTGGGATCGCGCCTGATTTGAATAGCGCTTCTTTCTCTTCCAGATATTCTGGAGAACGAATACGGGCAATTCGGTTCGGTGTATTGAAAAGAGAGAAGGCAACCTGACATGCAGCCATGTTGGTTTCATCCATGTTGGTTACTGCAACCAACATGTCGGCATCTTGCGCACCCGCTTCACGTAGTGTGTTTGGGTGGCTGGCATAACCGTTTACAACCCTAAGGTCGTACTTATCCTGAAGTTCACGCAGTCGGTCAGCATTACGGTCGACAATGGTGATGTCATTGTTTTCACCAACCAGGTTTTCAGCAAGGGTACCGCCAACTTGTCCAGCACCTAGGATAATGATCTTCATAGCCTTTCTCTTTTATTTACCGTGGTAATTCTAGTTATCTAACTTTGTTTTGATAATGCACTAGAAAGAAACAGCGGCTAAGAAATAAATTCTTAGCCGCTGTTAGTTGTTATGCCTGTTTTACTAGAACTGCATAGTAGAAGCCATCCATATCTTCTTCTCCAGGTAGTATTTGACGACCCGGATTTTCGATATCAGACCCAACCAGCGTTGCGTTCTCAGTACGCTCTAGGAATGCTTTCACTTGCAGCACGTTTTCTTGCGGCGTGATAGAACATGTCGCATAAACCATGGTGCCGCCTTCTTTCAGCTGACGCCACATGGCATCCATAATTTCGCTTTGCAGTTCAGCCAGCGCATCAATGTCAGATGCACGACGTAGCCACTTGATGTCAGGGTGACGGCGAATTACGCCGGTCGCTGAACAAGGTGCATCAAGTAGGATACGGTCGAACTTATCACCCATCCACCACTCTTCAGGGTAGCGAGCATCACCACAAATTACGTCGGCACGCAGTTGTAGACGTTCAAGGTTATCGTAAACACGGTCTAGGCGTTTAATGTCGCAGTCAATCGCAACCACTTCAGTGTCGTTGGTATGCTCAAGAATATGTGCCGTTTTACCACCTGGCGCAGCACAACAATCTAGGATTAGCTCACCATCTTTTGGTGTTAGATAATCAACTGAAAGCTGAGCGGCAGCGTCTTGTACTGATACCCAACCTCTGTCGAAGCCAGGAAGTAAAGTAACATCACAAGGTGCAGCTAATTTTATGGCATCTGCTGCTTCAGGGTGCAATGTGTATTCAATGTTTTCGTTTTTAAGCAGTTCAACATACTCGTCACGAGTGTGGTGTTGGCGGTTAACGCGCAGCCACATTGGTGCCTTGCTGTTGTTTGCTTCAACCAGTTGCTCCCATTGATCTGGGTAGCTCTCTTGAAGCATTTTTAGGATCCAGCTTGGGTGGCCATATTTGCCTGCATTGTGGCTAACGGCTTTCTCGTCTAGTTCTTCTTGGTCACGTAGGTAGCTACGTAATACCGCGTTGATCAAACCACTTAGGCTTGGACCGCGCAGTGTTTTGGTGCCCTCAACTGTTTCCGCAACGGCAGCATGCGAAGGGATACGCATGAAGCTCAGTTGGTAAATGCCCACCAAAATCAGGTGGTGGAATACACGCTTTTTACCTTTAAGCGGGTTTTCCATTAGTTCGTTAGCGATTGACTCTAAACGAGGCAGGTAACGAAGTGCGCCGTAGCAAATCTCTTGCAGTAGAGCATGGTCTCGCGGGCGGATCGTTTTTTGAGCCGCAGGGAGAGCGTGTGAAAGAGAGTGGCCTTTATCGACAACTTGAAATAGGACATTTGCAGCAGCAGCGCGAACATTCATGAGGGGTACCGAGTATTTATTTGAATACATGAGGGCATCTCTGCCCTCGTAAAGGTTTTCTAAGCTGCGCTTATGGCAGCTTTAAAAGCGGTTAAGAAAGTTGAGTTCCAACTTCAAACCAGCTTGCACGAGAGTTCAAGATATCCTGAACTGACATGGCTTTTTTACCAGGCACTTGCAGCTGTTCAAGAACAAGTACACCTTGTCCTGTTGCTACGTAGATACCCGTTTTATCGGCTTGCAGAATAGTACCTGCAGGCTTATCAGAGGTTTGCTCTGCTACACGGCTTTGCCATACTTTGATGCTGTTTTCCGCAGCTTCAAAGTGGCTCATTGGCCATGGGTTGAAAGCACGAACGCAGCGCTCAATATGAGCTGCGTCATCACTCCAGTTGATACGCGCTTCTTCTTTACTTAGCTTCTTCGCGTAGTTAGAAAGTTCGTCGTCTTGTTTTTCAGCCACCGCTTTACCAGAAGCGATGTCAGACAAACACTCAACAAGCGCATCAGGGCCAAGACCAGCTAGCTTTTCGTACATTGAAGCACTGGTATCAGTCGCTTCAATTGGTAGTGTTGCGATACTGAGCATGTCACCCGTATCTAGGCCGATATCCATCTGCATGATCGTCACGCCTGTCTCTTTATCACCAGCCCAAATAGAGCGTTGGATAGGAGCAGCACCACGCCAGCGCGGCAGGATAGAGCCATGCACGTTGATACAACCTAAGCGAGGCGTATCTAAAACCACTTGTGGAAGCAATAAGCCGTACGCTACAACAACCATGATGTCAGCATTCAAATCCGCTAGCTCTTGCTTAGCTTCATCTGACTTGAAGTTTTCAGGTTGGTAAACCGGAATATTGTTTTCAAGTGCGATGTTTTTTACTGGGCTCGCAGTCAGTTTTTTACCGCGGCCTGCTGGACGATCTGGCTGTGTGTAAACAGCAATAACTTCATGCTCCGAAGACAACAACGCCGCCAAGTGACGGGCGGCGAAATCCGGAGTACCTGCGAAGACAATTCTTAAAGACTGACTCAAGGTAGGCTTCCTTCTAATTTAGTAATAGCAGCGGTGATTAACCTTGTTTCTCGTTGAAACGTTTAATCTTCGCTAACTTATCTTGGATACGTTTACGCTTTAATGGCGATAGGTAATCAACAAACAACTTGCCTTCTAGGTGGTCAAGTTCGTGCTGAACACAGATAGCCAGAAGGTCATCAGCGTCGAATGTGAATTCGTTGCCGTCACGGTCTAATGCTTTAACCGTTACTTCTGCAGCGCGAGGTACTAGAGCTCGAGCGCCTGGTACAGATAGACAGCCTTCTTCGATACCATCTTCGCCGCGCTTTTCAGTGATTTCAGGGTTGATCAGAACCATAGGCTCATCACGCGTCTCTGAAATATCGATAACAACGATGCGCTGGTGGAAATCTACTTGCGTTGCCGCAAGGCCGATACCTTCTTCGTCGTACATGGTTTCAATCATGTCATCAACGAACTTTTGAATCTCTGGGGTAACTTCTTTTACCGGTTTCGCCACGGTACGTAGACGATCATCTGGTAATGTTAATACTTGTAATACAGACATATACACTCGAAATATTGAACTGTGCCGAAACAGCTTAAACCTTGTTGGCTCAATTCTAGACATTTTAGAGGCCAAATGACAGCATCCTGAAGGTAATTCTCCAATCAGATGTCATATATTCAGACCAAGGAACCTAGGTCATGCGTCATTTATTCCCTGCTTTATCTCTTGTTTGTGCCTCTATTTCGTTCGCCGCTACGGCGGAAAATAGTGAGCAACCTTTAACCATTAAACAGGGCGCACCCGAGGCGTATGTGGTGGTTAAGGGCGATACTTTATGGGATATCTCCGCGATGTATCTCGATAGCCCATGGTTGTGGCCAAGGTTATGGCAGGTGAATCCAGAGATAGAAAACCCTCATCTTATTTATCCCGGAGATAAACTGTCTTTGGTTTGGATTAATGGTGAGCCTGTATTGAGCCTCAAGCCTGTTATCAAACTTAGCCCTAAGATTCGTGTCTCTGAGAAGAAAGCAGTGCCTACCGTCAATGAGGGGCTGGTTCTGCCTTATTTACAGTCTGATCGCTTGGTAGAGCAGCAAGATATCGAATCGGCGCAACGAGTATTAGGGACCAGTGATGGAAAGAGATTCTTATCTGGTGCAGACCGGTTATTCATATCAGGTAACCAACAGCATCAAAAGTGGGGTATCTACCGCGCCGTTGAAACCTACCAACGGCAGCAACCCCAAGCGAGTATTACCTCGTTGCGTTTGGTCGCCACTGCGCGCTTAAAAGAGGTAGATGCTGAGTTCAGTAGTTTACAGATAGACACTCAACTGCAAGAGGTACTGCTGAACGACCTGGTGCTACCAGAACTTGGTGTTGATCAGGTGAAGCTCTCTACCACGTTTTACCCTGCACCTAGTGCGGCGGGTCAGTTTGCTAATATCTTGGGTTCGTTAGATGGCAGCCAATACAGCGCGAAGAATCAGGTGGTAGTGATCAACAAAGGTTCACAGGATAACCTTCGCCAAGGCTCTATGTTTACCCTCAGCGAAAGCGGTGCAGTGGTGTTTGGTAAGCAAGGTGAATACAGCTATAAAGAGTCGGCGGCGAGCGATAAGGTGCAATTGCCAAGTACCTCGCTGGGTAGCTTGATGGTTATTCGTCCCTATCAATATTTTAGCCTCGCGTTGATCACTCAGAGCTCTAAGCCTGTTAGTAATGACATTCTGGCGGTATCGCCTTTGGACCTTGCTTTGACGGAAGAGGTTAAGGGCACCGAGTGAATGAGCAACAACTGAGTGCTTGGTTAACTCTAAGTTTTGTTCCGCAATTGGGTGGCAAACGCCTTTCTCGCCTGCTGAGTATCGATTCCCCTTCGAACATTGTTGGCTACTCAAGTCAGCAGCTGCAAGCGATGGGTTTGTCAGCCAAGCAAATATCTTATTTAAGAGAGCAAGCCCCAAGAGAAGTGGAGGCTTGCTTAGCATGGCAAGCAAAACAGCCTAACCATCACATCATTACCTCTAATTGCCCGCATTATCCCAAACTGCTCAATGAGATTGCCTCTGCGCCCAGTGTTCTTTTCGTTAAAGGTCACGTCGAAAAACTAATTGAACCTCAAATCGCGATGGTTGGTAGCCGTAATGCCAGTCTCGAAGGACTACAGACAGCGAAGTCCTTCGCCAAAGAGTTTGTACAAAACGGTTTGATTGTCACCAGTGGCTTAGCTTTAGGTATCGATGGCTATGCTCATGATGGTGCTCTAGATAAAGGAGGGGAAACTTTTGCGGTGTTGGGTTCTGGCTTGGATTCCATTTACCCAGCGCGACACAGAAACTTAGCTGAGAGGATCTGTGAGAATGGAGCGCTGATTTCAGAGTTTCGCCCAAACGCCAAACCACGACCTGAACATTTCCCTCGCCGTAACCGTATTATTAGTGGCTTGTCGCTCGGAACCTTAGTGGTTGAGGCGGCTGAGAAGAGTGGCTCTTTGATTACGGCTCGCTATGCCATGGAGCAAGGCCGAGAGGTGTTTGCACTTCCTGGTTCAATTCATAGTCCAACCAGCCGCGGAGGTAACAGCTTAATTAAATCTGGTGCATGTTTGGTGCAAAATGCTCAAGATGTTCTGATTGAAATAAAGAGTCTGTTAGACTGGTCTATAGATCAGCAGCCGAGCTTATTCGAACCTACGCAGAATAAGGGTGAAAATGAACAATTGCCATTTCCACAGCTGTTAGCTAACGTAGGATTAGAGGCGACACCCGTTGATATTTTGGCACAGAGAACCCATATACCTGTGCATGAAGTCATGATGCAGCTTTTAGAGCTTGAGCTCTCAGGGCATGTTGTTGCAGTTTCCGGTGGCTATATTCGAAAGGGGAGAGGCTAAGCTATGATGATGGACATACTGATGTACTTGTTTGAAACCTACATCCATAGCGATTCTGAATTGCAGGTGGATCAAGACGAGCTGGAAGATGAGCTTCTTCGAGCAGGGTTTCACCAAGACGATATTTATAAGGCCCTCCATTGGTTAGAAGATCTTGCGGCACTGCAAGATACCGACAACCAAGCGGCGATTACTATGTGCTCCAATACCTCGATGCGTGTTTATACCAGTCGAGAGATTTCACGTATTAATATGGAGTGTCGAGGTTTCCTACTATTCCTAGAGCAGATCAACGTGCTCACGACAGAGATTCGTGAAATGGTGATTGATCGTGTAATGGGGCTTGAGACCAACGAATTTGAATTGGATGATCTGAAATGGATTATCTTAATGGTGCTATTCAATGTACCGGGTAATGAAAGTGCTTACACGCAAATGGAAGAGCTGTTGTACACCAAAGAGCAAGGTATCTTGCATTAATACAGGCTTGTCATGAGTAGTAAGATTGATAATCAGCTTTTTTCAGCACATGAACATGCGTTAGAGCATGAACCTTGTCCACAGTGTGGTGGGGAGCTTCAGCTTCGCCATGGTAAGCACGGCCCATTTTTAGGCTGTAAGCAGTATCCGAGCTGTGATTACATCAAGCCTCTTCATCAAAATGATGGTCATGTGGTGAAAGAGCTGGGCGTACCGTGCCCTAAATGCCAAAACGAGTTGGTATTAAGGCAAGGTCGCTTTGGGATGTTCATTGGTTGTAGTAGCTACCCAACGTGTAATCACATCGAATCTTTAGATCAACCGAAAGAACAACCTGAAGAGCAGCCACTGGTTGCTTGCCCTGAGTGTGGCAGAGGCCATTTGGTTGAGCGTAAATCTCGCTATGGCAAAACCTTCTATGCGTGTGATAACTACCCTAAGTGTAAGTTCGCAGTTAACCAACCACCTGTTATCGGTCGTTGTGAAGAGTGCCAGTTCCCGTTGTTACTTGAGAAGAAAACAGTCAGTGGTACCAAGAAGCAATGCGCTGATCGCAAGTGTCATCACATTCAATCTCAATAACACGATATTATAGACACAAAAAAACGGCGCTCACTGAGCGCCGTTTTTGTATCCAATATAGACTTACTTCATCTGCTCAGCAAATTCATGCACAGCAGGGTAGGCTTGCTTATCGAGAATGTCTGCCAGTGAGCATAACGCTCTTTGCAGCTCTGCGTTGTAGTCAGCGCTCACGTTAATGTGGCCCATCTTACGACCTGCACGCTTCTCTTTACCATACCAATGAACATGGCAACCACTTTGAGCAAGAATTGCTTCAGGTAGGGTATCTTCACCAAGGATGTTGATCATTGCGGTCGGGCGAATCAGTTTGGTGTTGCCTAGTGGCATACCACACACGGCACGTAGATGGTTCTCAAACTGACAAGTTTCAGCGCCTTGTTGTGTCCAGTGGCCAGAGTTATGAACACGTGGTGCAATCTCATTAACCAGCAGTGAACCTTGAACATCAAAGAACTCAAGTGCTAGCACGCCGACGTAGTCCAAACGCTCTGCTACTGCAGTGAACATGGTTTTTGCTTGCTCTTGCAGTTCAATGTCGTCAATGGCTGTTGATAAGCTCAACACGCCGTCGGTGTGCACATTTTCAGCCAGTGGATACACTTGAATCTCGCCATTGATACCACGAGCACCAACCAGTGATACTTCGCGGTCAAATGGAACAAACTCTTCCGCTACAATGGCTTGGTTATCTGTTGCAGCAATGCACTCAGCCATTTCTGCCCAAGTCGCGTTAACATTGTCTAATGTCTTTAAGCGCCATTGACCTTTGCCATCGTAGCCGCCAAGCGTGCTCTTCAATACCATTGGTAAGCCAACGTGAGCGATCGCAGCATCAAAGTCTTCGCGAGAGTTAATCACGTAGTACTTAGCATTTTTCACGCTCGCTTCGTCTAACAGTGCTTTTTCAAGGCGACGGTCACCGCCAGCTTTGATTGCTTCTGTTGTCGGTAAGAACTTACCGCTGCGCTCACATACCTCAAGTACATCGTGAGGGATATGTTCGAATTCAGCAGTAATCACGTCCGCACGCTCAATCGCATTTTCTAAGCCGTTGCCTAGAATCGCTTGCGTTAATGGGTGAACAATATTTTTGCTGCCAACATCAAAAGCAGAAATTTCAATATTCAGTGGTGCCCCAGCTAGGGACATCATGCGAGCCAGTTGGCCAGCGCCTAACACAAGAACATGCATGGGAATTAGTCCTCTGCAGGGTTTGGATTAGCCAGAACCGTTTCTGTTTGCTCAGAACGGAACGCTTCTACTTTTGCCATCACTTCTTCATTGTGTGTACCAATGATTTGAGCCGCTAGGATGCCAGCATTGGCAGCGCCAGCTTCACCGATAGCCAGAGTACCTACCGCGATGCCTTTTGGCATTTGCACGATAGAAAGCAGAGAGTCCATGCCTTTCAGTGCTTTAGACTGAACAGGAACACCAAGTACAGGTACGCTTGTGAAAGCAGCCGCCATGCCTGGAAGGTGAGCTGCACCGCCAGCACCTGCAATAATCACTTTAATACCGCGCTCTTTCGCACTGGTTGCGTAGTCTGCAAGCAACTGAGGTGTGCGGTGAGCAGAAACCACTTTTGTTTCGTACGCCACGCCAAACTGATCCAACATTTCTGCAGCTAGCTTCATTGTTGGCCAATCAGATTTAGAACCCATGATAATACCGACAGTCATCTCAAACTCCTTCAGGTACGATTTAATTAGTGATTAGATATTTTGCGCGCATTATACGGGTAAAATTGCTTAAGGAAAACGTTTGCGTCAGTCTAAGTTGTTAATTGATACATTTTATAAACAAATAGCTTTAGTCACAGTGAATGATAATTTGTACACTTAGCGAGTTTGATAACTGAATTAACGAGGCAACCCGTGGATAACTTTCAACATACATTGCAGGCATTACAGCAAGGTGAAGTCATTGCTTACCCTACCGAAGGCGTTTTTGGGGTCGGTTGTGATCCCGATAATCCACAAGCCATCAAGAAGTTGCTCGATTTAAAACAGCGACCGATGGAGAAAGGGTTGATCCTAATTGCTGCTAGTTATGAGCAGTTGTTGCCTTATATTGATGAAAGCCAGTTGACGGAAGCGCAGTTAGCGACCGTAAAAGCAACGTGGCCTGGCCCTGTTACTTGGATCATGCCAACCAGCAGCAAAGTGACTGACTGGGTCAGCGGCCAATTTGATTCCATTGCAGTACGAGTGACGGATCACCCTTTAGTTCAAAGAATGTGTAATGAATTCGGTAAGCCGTTAACCTCGACCAGTGCTAACCTGACAGGTGAACCGCCTTGTATGACGACTGAAGAAGTTCAACAGCAACTGGGTCAACATTTGGTGGCTATTTTAGAAGGTCAAACGGGTGGTCGTGAGAAGCCAAGCGAAATTAGAGATGCAAAAACGTCGAAAATATTAAGACAGGGTTAAACCCTGCAGAGGAAGAAAGATGTCAGCAATTGATAAAGAAGCAGTAAAACAGTTTTTACTGAGCCTACAAGATTCGATTTGCCATCAGCTTGAGCAAGCTGATGGTACTGCACTGTTTGAAGAAGATGCATGGCAGCGTGAACCTGGCGAGCGCCTTGGTGGCGGTGGTCGAACTCGTGTGATGACCAACGGTGCGGTATTTGAGCAAGGTGGGGTTAACTTTTCTCACGTTGCAGGTAAGGCTATGCCCGCTTCAGCAACTGCTCACCGCCCTGAATTAGCCGGACGTAAGTTCGAAGCGATGGGTGTATCGTTAGTTATCCACCCTAAAAACCCTTATATCCCAACATCACACGCCAACGTACGATTCTTTATTGCCGAAAAGGAAGGGGAAGCCCCTATCTGGTGGTTCGGTGGTGGTTTTGATTTAACGCCATTTTATCCTTTCGATGAAGACTGCCAATCTTGGCATCAAACTGCTAAAGATCTTTGTGCGCCGTTTGGTGATGATGTTTATCAAGAACATAAAGAGTGGTGTGATAAATACTTCTACCTGCCTCACCGAGACGAAACACGCGGTGTTGGTGGTCTGTTCTTTGATGATCTTAATGAGTGGGGTTTCGATAAGAGCTTTGCTTATATGCAGGCTGTCGGTGAAGGCTTTGCAGCTGCTTATCTACCCATTGTAGAACGACGTAAAGAGACGTCTTACGGCGAGCGCGAGCGTGACTTCCAACTTTATCGTCGTGGTCGCTATGTTGAATTTAACCTAGTTTACGACCGTGGCACCTTATTTGGTCTGCAAAGCGGTGGGCGCACAGAGTCTATATTGATGTCGATGCCGCCATTGGCTCGCTGGGAATATCGCTACGAACCACAAGCGGGTTCACCAGAAGCTCTGCTTTATAGCGACTACCTAAAGCCTCGAGTTTGGTAGTTCTTCCTTCCTTATAGGGATAGTGATAGGGTCATCTATATAGATGACCCTTTTTTATTTCTGTTAGGTAAGGATATGACACAGCAAGTAGATCGTTATGCCGTTTTCGGTAACCCTATTGGGCAAAGCAAATCGCCATTCATTCACACATTATTTGCTCGCCAAACCAGCCAACAACTTACCTATACAGCACTCCAGCCAGAACAAGGTGAATTCATCATTGCTGCTCAAGCTTTTTTTAGTGAGGGTGGTAGAGGGTGTAATGTCACAGCACCATTTAAAGAAGATGCTTATCAGTTCGCTAATCGCCTGACTGAAAGGGCTGAACTAGCAGGTGCCGTAAACACACTTAAGAAGCTCGATGACGGAGAAATCATTGGTGATAACACCGATGGCGAGGGTTTAGTTCAAGACCTGCTTCAACATCAAGTTGCGTTAAAAGGAGCTCGCGTTCTTCTTCTTGGCGCTGGTGGTGCCGCGAGAGGAGTGATTCAACCTCTACTCGACCAAAAGCCACAACAGTTGGTAGTCGCTAATCGAACCAGTTCAAAGGCTGAACTTCTGGCTGAGATGTTTTCTTCACATGGAAACATCAAAGGAATGGGGTTAAGTGATGTTAATGAAGGCTTTGATGTCATTATTAATTCGACCTCGTCTGGGCTAAGTGGTCAGCTTCCTGAAGTATCTGATGCTATTTTCAATTCTAGTAGCGCTGTTTATGACATGGTTTACGGGGCGGGAACGACTGTATTTAACCAGTGGGCATTAGATAATGGTGTTCATGCTGCTTATGACGGTTTGGGGATGCTAGTAGGACAAGCGGCTGAGAGTTTTATGTTGTGGCGTGGTCTTCGCCCTGGAACAAAACAGATTTTAAGAGAGTTGCGTAAGAACCTAGAGATATAACAAGGTATTTATAAAAATGAACCAATCAATTCTATTTCCAGATATCCAAGACTGGGATGAAGAGAGTCAATCTATTGTTTTTCCAGCGCAACAATCAGGAGCATTGATTGAGTGTGTAGTGTCGATTGAAGAGTTGTCACGATTATCATGTAAAGACATCGAAGGCGGCGAACAAGCTTTGACTGTCTTTTCAGAGCTTCGTTTTGATATTGAAGAGTTAGCGGAAGAGCTAATAGAAGAAGAGGAGTATGACTCCTCTAATAGAATTCAGATCAAAGCGCTTTAAACGGGAAGCACAGAGTCTAGGTAGTCGTTTTTATTCTGAACGTAGTTGTCAGCTGACTTCTGTAAGAAAGCACGTTCCTTATCATTCAGTGGACGTGCTTGTTTAACTGGACTCCCTACATATAGATAACCACTTTCAAGCACCTTATTAGGTGGAACCAAACTTCCTGCACCAATCATCACGTCTTGTTCGACGATCACACCATCTAATACGATAGCGCCCATACCCACGAGTACACGATCTTTAATCGTGCAGCCATGCAGCATCACTTTATGGCCGATGGTGACATCATTACCTATTAATAGAGGGTAACCTTCAGGGTTCTCTGCATTCTTATGGGTAACATGGAGAACACTGCCGTCCTGGATATTGGTTCTATCGCCAATATGGATATGGTTCACATCTCCCCGAGCTGCGACTAAAGGCCATACACTAGAGTCGTCACCGATTTTGATATCACCAACAAGTACTGAGCTTGTATCTATATAGACACCTTGCCCGATCTGAGGTGATATACCTTTGTAACTACGTATTGAACTCATAAATCCTCCTTTATATAGGCACCTTAAGCCTTTAATTGTGGAGAATACTAGTGAAAACGGCGTGTTTTGAACAAAAAACGCTCGAACAATCAAAAAAGTAAGAAAAACTTAAAAAAGGCCTTGCCAACGTGACGCTGATCTCTATAATGCCACCTCGCTGACACGGGATGGCTTCTTAGGAAACCAAAACGAATCAGCAAGCCAGAATAGCCAAGCCAAGCGCTTGAAAAAAGTTTTGAAAATAGTGGTTGACACTAAAACTTAAATCGCTAAAATGGCCGTCCGATTTGAGCGAAGCTCAAAAAGGAAAAGCTCTTTAACAATTTAAACCTATCAATCTGTGTGGGCACTCGTTGATGAATATCAAAACGTTTTATCGTTAGATAAAACAGATTCTTCGGAATCAAAATTGATTTCAATGAACTGAGTGACCAATACGAATAACTTCGGTTATTTGGCACAGTCAATTCATTATCATTCTGTTGGAATGATAATAGCTTTAGAATTACATGTTCATTTTCGAATGAATATTAGTTTTGAAGTCAGTATTCGTTGAGTCACAAAATCTTAAATTGAAGAGTTTGATCATGGCTCAGATTGAACGCTGGCGGCAGGCCTAAC
>NZ_JAUJED010000019.1:0-23633 GCF_030442075.1 Vibrio sp. TMPB1044
TAAGTATTGCTTAGCAATGATACATTTTAGCTCTCGGCTATATTTGGACATAAAAAGACCCCCAATAATTGGTGTCCAACTATTGGGGGTCAGTTCATTTCGGGGGCTTTTTTGTGTCGAGTACCAGCCAAAGAAAAGGTATCGGAACAACACACAAAAAAAAGCCCAAACCAACGTGGTTTGGGCGGATACAAGTATAGGAGTTAATAAGGAAAATGCAGTAATTAAGAAAGCAGGGAGAAAAACAAGTTTGACGGCCTGTTAAACTTCTAAATACTCTGTTTTCTACATAATTTATGACCCTCCTTTTCAATTTCAGTTCCCAGAAAATTCATTAATTTTTCCTTTTTTTGTAAACACACGTCGATTCAATCGGTTAGTGCAGATTTTCATTAACTGGTACGACCAATTTGTGAAAATGTGATGTTGCTTGCTTGTTAAATAAATGTACTAAGCGTATATTTCAAACAGTTGTTTAATACGAGTGATTGAAATGGCACCAAGAAGTACAACCAAAGACAAAATCTTAGATGTGGCTGAAGGCTTATTTGCTGAGCACGGTTTTAATGACACCTCTTTACGCACTATTACGGGTAAAGCCAATGTCAATCTTGCTTCAGTGAACTACCACTTTGGCGATAAGAAGACTCTGGTTCGTGCCGTATTAAATCGATACTTAGAAGCATTTATGCCTGCACTGCAAGACGCTTTAGTGAACTTAAACTTGAACGAAACGTATTCTATGAGTGACGTGTTTGAGTCTTTAAGACAGCCACTAAGAGCACTTAACGATGTAAGGCCAAATGGTACGAGCCGATTTATGTTACTCATTGGTAGAGGCTATACGGATGTGCAAGGTCACTTGCGTTGGTTCATTACAACTCGCTACAGCGAAGTACTGACTCTGTTTACCAGCTCAGTAATGAAAGCCAATCCAAACCTCACTCAAGAACAGTTATTTTGGCGATTACACTTCACCCTAGGGACTTGTGTATTCACCATGGCATCAAGTCAGGCTCTGGTAGAAATTGCAGAGAATGACTATGGCAGAAAGATAGATGCTAAAGCGGTGGTCGATATTCTTATTCCATATTTAGCCGCTGGCATGTCAGCAGAAGAATAAAACAATAAAAAGCGAAACATTCACAACCAATATAGTGAACAAAAGGATCTGAACTATGAGCTCTCTAAGACAAAAATGGGTAAGTGACCCAGCTTTTAAACTCTTTAAAAAAGTACTACCACCACTATCTAGCACCGAGAAAGAAGCGATGGAAGCGGGTAGCGTGTGGTGGGACGGAGAGCTGTTTTCTGGTAAACCAGATTTCACTAAGCTGCACCAATATCCAAAACCTCAGCTGACAGCAGAAGAGCAATCGTTCATGGATAATGAACTTGAAACTTTGCTTGCTATGCTTGATGACCACCAAATCGTAAAAGAAGACCGAGACCTTCCTGAAGAGGTATGGACCTTCTTACGTAAAGAGCGTTTCTTTTCGCTAATTATTGCGAAAGAGTACGGCGGTCGTGAATTTTCAGCACACGCGAACTCGACTATCGTAACTAAGATTGCGACTCGTAGTATCAGTACTGCGGTTTCAGTCATGGTTCCAAACTCTCTTGGTCCAGGTGAGCTGCTGTCTCACTACGGTACTCAAGACCAAAAAGACTACTGGCTACCACGTCTTGCTGACGGTACCGATATCCCATGTTTTGCATTAACAGGCCCTGAAGCCGGTTCTGATGCGGGTGGTATCCCTGATGTCGGCACTGTGTGTATGGGAATGCACGAAGGTAAAGAGACGTTAGGTATTAAGCTTAACTGGAACAAACGCTACATTACACTAGCACCAGTAGCGACTGTACTTGGTTTGGCTTTCAAACTGCACGATCCTGAGAAACTACTTGGTGACAAGGAAGACATTGGTATCACTTGTGCATTAATCCCAGCTGATCATGAAGGTGTTGTGATTGGTGAGCGTCATGACCCACTTGGTCTTGCATTCATGAATGGTCCAACACGTGGTCACGATGTATTTATTCCTATGGAATGGCTAATCGGTGGCGCAGATTACGCAGGTAAAGGCTGGCGTATGCTGGTGGAATGTCTGTCTGCGGGGCGTGGTATTTCATTACCAGCGCTTGGCACGGCGATGGGCCACCTAACAGCGAAAACTACCGGTGCGTACGCTTATGTTCGTAAGCAGTTTGGTATGTCGATTGGTAAATTTGAAGGTGTTGCTGAGAGCCTAGGCCGTATTGGTGGCTTAACATACCTACTTGAAGCAACTCGTACACTGACAACCACTTCACTTGATATGAAAGAGAAGCCGGGTATCGTAACGGCTATCGCGAAATATCACATGACAGA
This sequence comes from Vibrio sp. TMPB1044, assembly GCF_030442075.1. Classification (NCBI taxonomy): domain Bacteria; kingdom Pseudomonadati; phylum Pseudomonadota; class Gammaproteobacteria; order Vibrionales; family Vibrionaceae; genus Vibrio; species Vibrio sp. TMPB1044. The sequence continues at coordinate 2,372 of NZ_JAUJED010000019.1, forward strand.
AATGGCGCGTACGATTCTGAATGATTCGATGGATATCCACTCGGGTCGCGCAATTCAAGATGGCCCGATGAACTACTTGGCAGCGCCGTACCTAGGTATTCCGGTTGCTATCACAGTAGAAGGTGCGAATATCTTAACTCGTAACCTGATGATCTTCGGTCAAGGTGCGACACGTTGTCACCCATACGTGTTAAGCGAAATGGAAGCGGCAGCAAACCCAGATGAGAAGCAAGGTGCGAAGGACTTCGATAACTTGTTGTTCAAGCATATTGGTCACGCGACTAAGAACACGTTTGGTGCGTTCGGTGCGGCATTAACAGGCTCTAAGTTCATTAAAGCGGATATGAGCGGCCCAACGAAGCCTTACTACCAAGACCTGACTCGCTTGAGCCGTGCGCTTGCTGTAAGTGCGGATTTCGCAATGCTTACACTAGGCGGCGAACTTAAACGCAAAGAGCTTATCTCTGCACGTCTAGGTGATGGTCTAAGTTACTTATACATGGCGTCTGCAGCGCTTAAGAAGTATGAAGACGAAGGTCGTCAACAAGCTGACCTTGACTACGTACACTACGCGGTTCAGCACTGTTTCCATAACGCGGCGAAATCGTTACAAGAAGCGTACAGAAACTTCCCGAACAAGATGGTTGGTAAAGTACTTAAAGGTCTTGTTTTCCCTGTAGGTAACCACTTTGAAAAACCAAGTGATAACCTAACGGTACAACTGGCTGAAAGCTTGATGACTCCGGGTGCACACCGTGAACGTCTGACTCATCTTTGCTACATCGGTAAAGAAGAAGAGGATAGCGTTGGCCTGATGGAGAACGCGTTCAATGCGATGTACAGCATTAAGCCTCTTGAGCGTAAGATCTTCAAAGCGGTGAAAGAGGGCAAAGTTGCTCGTAAAGGTTTGTTAGAAGATAAACTTGCTCAAGCACTTGCTGCTGATGTACTAACGCAAGAAGAAGTTGACCAGATTGTGGCTGCCGATAAGCTGCGTTACGCTGCGATTCAAGTCGACCACTTCAGTCATGACTTTAGTGAAACTTTGACGCGAAAAGAGTTAAAACCTAAGCTAAATAGCGTTGCTTAGATAACGGAATGATAAAAGGCACCTAATCAGGTGCCTTTTTTGTTTTTGTCGTAGAAGTCGCAATAGACGCGTTAACAAATGGTGACTTAGTCAGCAAATATTCACTGAGTGCTCCAACCACTTGCATTTTCACCACATTTTTACAGAAATTAGATGCCATTTGCGTACGAAACTTTTATCCTTAACCTGATTTTTTAAGGAAGTTGAATATGATCATCAAACCTCGAATTCGCGGATTCATCTGTACTACAACACATCCAGTCGGTTGTGAAGCTAATGTAAAAGAACAAATTGCTTACACAAAAGCTCAAGGCCCAATCGCAAACGCACCTAAACGTGTACTAGTTGTTGGCTCTTCAAGTGGCTACGGCTTGTCTTCACGTATTGCGGCTGCATTTGGTGGCGGCGCTTCAACTATCGGTGTTTTCTTCGAGAAAGCCGGTACTGAGAAAAAGCCGGGCACAGCTGGTTTCTACAACTCAGCAGCGTTCGACAAGCTAGCTAAAGAAGAAGGCCTGTATTCAAAAAGCCTGAACGGCGATGCTTTCTCTAACGAAGCGAAACAGAAAACAATTGATCTGATCAAAGAAGATCTAGGTCAAATCGATATGGTTGTGTACTCACTGGCGTCTCCAGTGCGTAAAATGCCAGAGACTGGCGAAGTGATTCGTTCAGCTCTAAAACCTATCGGTGAAACGTACACATCAACTGCGGTTGATACAAACAAAGACATGATCATCGAAGCAAGTGTTGAACCTGCATCTGAAGAAGAGATCAAAGACACTGTTACTGTAATGGGCGGTGAAGATTGGGAACTTTGGATCAATGCTCTATCTGAAGCGGGTGTTCTAGCTGACGGTTGTAAGACTGTTGCTTACAGCTACATCGGTACTGAACTAACGTGGCCAATCTACTGGGATGGCGCGCTAGGTAAAGCTAAGATGGATCTAGACCGTGCAGCGTCAGCGCTTAACGAGAAACTAGGCCAAACTGGCGGCACTGCAAACGTTGCTGTTCTTAAGTCTGTTGTGACTCAAGCAAGTTCTGCGATTCCTGTTATGCCTCTTTACATCGCGATGGTATTCAAGAGGATGCGTGAAGAAGGTATTCACGAAGGTTGTATGGAACAGATCTTCCGTATGTTCAGCCAACGTCTATACAAAGAAGACGGCAGCGCTCCAGAAGTGGATGAAGTAAATCGTCTACGCCTAGATGACTTAGAACTTCGCGAAGACATTCAAGATCACTGTCGTAACCTATGGCCTCAAATCACAACTGAGAACCTGAAAGAACTGACTGACTACGTAGAATACAAAGAAGAGTTCTTGAAGCTATTCGGTTTCGGTGTTGAAGGTGTTGATTACGAAGCTGAGGTTAACCCAGCTGTTGAGTTTGATGTAGCTGACATCTAATTCAAGTTATCGAATCTAAACGAAATAGGCGCTCATTGAGCGCCTATTTTTTTGTCTGTTATCTGAGTAAAGAAATTAGGAGCAGATACGGGATACGAGTAGAGAGATGCGAAAAGATTTAAGAGCAGATATGGGATTCGAGGTTCGACGAGCTCTAAGAGCAAGTGAGAGAGAAGGAGTTATAAAAAATGCACTAACCCAAGGTGAATTAGTGCATTTAAAATATCTAATCTAAAGCGCTATAACGCTGAATAAACTAGCTAATGATGATGATAAAAGTACCTGCTAAGGTCATTAATATATTGGCTATCGCATAGGTACCTGCATAACCCAGAGCCGGAATGGTTGAGCGAGCATGGTCGTTTACGATGTCCATTGCTGGAGCACAGGTTCGTGCACCGATGATCGCACCAAACAGCAGCGCGCGGTTCATTTTCAGCACGTAAGCGCCAACTAAGTAAGCGAAGAATACCGGTAGCACACTCACCACCAGAGCAATACCAATGACCTGTGGGCCAACTTGGGTTAAGTGCTCAAATATCTTACCACCGGCGCTTAAGCCGATACCGACCATAAAGAACATCAAACCGAGGTCTTTGACCATATTCAACGCACCCTGAGGTACATAACCGAAAGTAGGGTGGTTCGCTCGTAGGAAACCAAGCATGATGCCTGAAAGAAGAAGGCCTACTGCGTTACCTAGTCCAAACGAAACCTGACCGAATGTCATGGTGATCAAACCAAACAAAATACCCAGAATGAAGAAGCTACAGAAGGCCATCAAATCTGCCATTTGACTGTGGATTGAGATGAAACCAATTTTCTCTGCTAGGCCGTGGACACGACTCTTTTCGCCACTCACTTGCAGTACATCACCTTTAGAAAGCACGATGTTTAAGTCCATCGGCATTTCAATCTGAGCACGTACTACGCGGTTAAGGAAACAGCCGTATTCAGACAGGTTTAAGTCAGATAAGCGTTTACCTGCGATGCTGTCACTTTTGACGACAATCTCTTCTTCCACGATACGTAGATCGAGTAGGTTACGGTCGAAAACCTCTTTACCGTTACGGAAGCTTGGGTCTAGACGAGCGTGGCTGTCTGGGAAGCCAACCAATGCGATTTCATCGCCTTCTTGTAGAATTGCATCACCATCTGGGTGGGCAAGAATACCATTACGTCGAATACGTTCGATGTAACAGCCTGTTTGGCGATAGATGCCCAGTTCACGCAGGTTCTTACCATCAGTCCAAGAGATAAGCTCTGGGCCCACACGATAAGCACGAATAATAGGCAGATAAACCTTACGTTGGCCAGAAGCACCCAAACCACGTTCTTGAGCTATCTGCTCGGCCGAGTCGTGTAGGTTTACTTTCTGAAGTTTTGGAATCAGGCGAGCAAACATGATCATGCTGATTAAGCCAACCAAGTAAGCCATCGCGTAACCCACCGATAGGTTCTCGATAATCAGGCTCAAGTCCATGTTTCTTGGCACTTCAGCAAGCCCAGAATTAAGAGCGTCTTGTGCACCTACCAAGATTGGCGTTGCTGTAAGCGCACCTGCCATCATGCCGGCAGATAAGCCGAAGCCAAGGCCAAGGTAATGACTGCTGAAATAGGTGAGGGCAATAGCTGTAGAAAGTACCACAAGGCTCAGAATGAGGTAGTGCTTACCGTCTCTAAAGAAAATACCGAAGAAGTTCGGCCCAGCCTCAATGCCAACACAGTAGATAAACAGCATGAAACCAATGGTTAGCGCATCTGCGTTAAAGGAAAAGCCAAGATGTCCCATAACGAGGGAAGTAATCAGAACACCGATTGAATTGCCGAGTTGGAGACTACCGAAACGAATTTTACCAATGGCTAATCCAATCGATAAAACAACAAAGATGAGGAGAATGGGGTTTTGTTCTAACAGAAAAACAACGTCGATATTCACAGTGGTCGCTCAATAATTGGCGTGAAACACAGGGTAAGTTTGAGAGGTGAATTGTATCTAAATATAAATAAATTATAAGCGATATTTTGCTATTTTACTTGATTTTGACCTTATTCCTATTCCGTACGAAAACTGGTCATAAAAAAAGCCCGCTACAGTGAGCGGGCTTCTTATAAGTCGTACAGTCTAACGCTAAAATTGGTCAGCTGTTTAAGGCTATAACCTTAGATCTCTTAAGAGAAATCTTCGCTTAGTCGAAAAGACCTAGGTTTTCTTTTGCGTATGCTTCAAATTCTGTGCAGCCGCCGATGTGGTCTTGATCGATGAAGATTTGTGGAACTGTGTCTACTGGCTTACCCACTGTTTTCTCTAGGTCAGCTTTGCTGATACCTTCAGCGTGAATGTCAACGTAACGGTAGTTGAAGTCATCACGTTTAGCTTTAAGAGTTTCAGCATGCTCTTTTGCACGAACACAGAATGGGCAAGCAGGGCGACCAAAAATAACTACAAACATTTAATTTCTCCTAAATACGGGATGAGGCTCGTTAACTCATTTATGTTAACTATTCTTTTATGAATGCCACTCAAAATTTCTTAAAACCAACTATGCCTCAATGCCATGGGGAAATAAAGATGGAATTGCCTCTTAATACAATAGGTTTTGCCTATCAGAGCAAATAATGGTCACAAAAAGGATCCATGCTGATTTCTGATGGGTATCTAGATTGATTACCCTTAATTTAAGAGTGTGAATTACCCCTAAGAATACGACTTTAATTCATCTTTAATGCGACAAGTTGCACCTCGTCAAAAAAAGCTCATACAGAACGAGGCATCTTAATACTGATGCACGATATAAAGGCTAAATTCCAACAACCAAGAGTTCGCAGTTTTGTTCGGTCATAGGCGCAGGAGGCACCATGTTTCAATTTATGACATCTACAAAGATCATCTTTGGTGATGGAGCACTTTCCGCTTCATTGTCTCTCTTTAATCAATATGGCTACAGCGTGCTATTGGTTACTGGTAATACATTGGAGCGCACCTCAATTGTTACTGACTATCTAGATGCACAGAGCATGCGTTATCAGCACATTGCCGTATCGGGCGAACCCAATATCAAAATGGTCGAGGAGGCTGCCACGTCTGCACGTCGATTTAAGCCAGATATGGTGGTCGCAATGGGCGGCGGCAGTGCCATCGATATGGGGAAAGCGCTAGCTGCTGTTTTACCTAACCAAGGCAACTTATACGATTATGTTGAAGTTGTCGGACGTAATGTTCCTCTTAAAACTAAACCGCTTCCATTCATCGCTATTCCTACCACGGCCAGTACCGGCGCCGAGGTAACTAAAAATGCGGTGCTTAAATCAGGCCAAGACCAAGTTAAGATCAGCCTTAGAAGTCCAGATATGTTGGCTGACGTTGCGATTGTCGACCCAACCCTAACTCATGGAACTAATCTGTATTTATCTGGGCGAGGTGCGATGGATGCCTTTACTCATCTAATGGAAGCCTACGTGTGTGGCGAACCGAACCCACTGACCGATATGATCTGCGAAGAAGGATTACGTAAGCTGAGTAGTTCGGTAATTCAGGCGTGTATTTATAATGAACCTCAAGCGCGTTCTGATCTCGCTTTTGCTTCAATGCTGGGTGGAATGGCAATCACTAATGCAAAGCTTGGTGCTGCACACGGATTAGCTTCTGCATTAGGCGGTAAGATTTCTGCGCCTCACAGTGTGATTACCGCGCGCTTAGCGCCATTTGTGATGTTAGAGAACATAGCTGTAGCGAAAGAGCACCAAAGAAGCGATATCCTAGTGCGTTATCAACGAATCGCTCAGATAGTGACGGGGAACGTCAAGGCGAAAGAAGAAGAGGCAATTTCTTGGTTATCTGAAGTGTTAGATACACTTAAGTTACCCAACTTGTTGGAATTTGGTGTTTGTGAAGCCCAGTTTGATGAGGTATCTGCAGATGCGTTGAAGTCAGTTGCGATAAAAGGAAACCCTCTACCGTTGAATCAAGAGAGGCTAGTTCATATTTTAGAGCAGGTTTGTCAAGAGTGCAGTTGCGGCAGTGATTACCGTGAGATAGCGCTACTGAATCAGGATGAACTTATCAACCAGCCTCAAACTGCGGAATCGAGTTTTACCATTATCAACTCTTATGCCTCTGAGAACAGTGTGGTTGAGAAGGGAAATAGTTGGACTATCTAGCTGTATTCAATCGTATCAAAAGACAAATAAAAACGGAGCGCTAGGCTCCGTTTTCTAATTCAATTTTTCCTGGTCATGTCTTAACAGACTAGAACTGAGAGTATTTTTCGTAACGTGAATCACGAAGCGACTCTTTCACTCGTTTTAGGTTCTCTCTGAAACCAGAACCGCGACGCAGTGTAAAGCCAGTCGCTAACACATCAATAACCGTCATTTGAACAACACGGCTTGCCATTGGCATATAAACGTCAGTGTCTTCCGGTACATCCAATGAGATAGAAAGCGAGCTTGCTTTATCTAATGGAGAGTCCTTCGCTGTGATAGCAATAACGGTTGCGCCGTTTTCACGAGCTAGGTTCGCAATCTCAACTTGGCTCTTAGTGCGACCAGTGTGAGAGATAAGAACGATAACGTCGTTATCACTGCAGTTAATACAGCTCATTCGTTGCATCACGATGTCTTCGAAACAAGTGATTGGGATATTAAAACGAATAAACTTGTTTTGAGCGTCTTTTGCTACGGCAGAAGAGGCACCCAGTCCGAAGAACGAGATGCGTTTTGCTTGAGTCAGCAAGTCGACCGCACGGTTTACTTGCATCGCATCTAGACTGTTTTTAGCAACGTCTAGACATGCCATAGTCGATTCGAAAATCTTATGCGTATAAGCATCTGGACCATCGTCTTCTTCAACGTTACGGTTCACGTAAGGTGTACCGTTCGCCAAGCTTTGAGCTAGGTGAAGTTTGAAGTCAGGGAAGCCCTTAGTGTCTAAACGACGACAGAAGCGGTTAACTGTAGGCTCACTTACGTCAGCCATCTTAGCTAAGGTAGCAATGCTAGAATGGATTGCAGTTTGAGGGGAAGCCATGATTACTTCGGCTACCTTACGCTCAGACTTGCTGAAATTTTCCAGGTTTTTTTGTATTTTTTCTAATGTATTCATAGTGTTCACAAGGGTATAGAGAACAACTTGCCAGTTAATATCTTTTACCAGGGGGTATGGCTGAAACAAATATCAATAATCACAAAACCAAACTTAATTCAGTATCGTAAATACTGCTGCTTCAAATAGATATCAAGCTAACTAGCACCATAGAGTCAGTATAAACCCAACATACTATTTACTAATACAAAAACACGGCATGAATGCTTAAGAATATGACAAACCTCAACAAAATTTTAGAAAAGTACAGAATTGGAAGAGGGTTTGAGCAAAAAGAATGCAAATTGAGTATGAACTGACAGCTTAGTTACATCAAAAAGAAAGAAATTTTCAATTTGATGCAACTAAAATTGAATGGCTATGCGTTGATTTGCGTAACCAACTTGGTGATTTTACCTATCAAGTTAGGCGCTAGTTTAGAGATTTCGCGTTGTTCTTCAAGCACTGAAGAAAGTATCTCATTGCCTGTTAGTGGGTTAGCTAACACCACGCGGAAAACAATGATTGGCTGGTGTGCCCATGTTTCAGGATTTAAGCGAGTACGTGACACAAAAGATTTGCCGGTTTCACGCTGCTTCTTCTGAATAAACTTAGTAAGTTCGTTAAGCAACTCGTTCAGCTGCATGCGTTGTTCAGGCTCGGCTTTAAGTAGCGCAGCTTTAACTGATTCAGGTACATAACGATAAGTCAGCAGGCAAAGCTCTGGCTCTGATACTAACTCAAAATCGCTTTGCTGTTTAATCAGATCGGCAAAGTAACGCGCTTTGTTGATGCTTTGGTCGATCAACAGCTCATAACCTGGGCGGCTAATGATGTGCATAGCTGCGTAAACCAACATCGCCATGCCTGAACGTGAGCCTTCTAATGTATGACTACCTAAGTCTTTAGAACCTTTACGTAGGATGTATTGAGCATGATGCTCAATCGCTGTCATCGCATCTGGCTTCTTAAATAGAACCATTCCTGCACCCATAGGGATGTAAAGCTGTTTGTGCGCATCGATGGTGACAGAGTCAGCCAATTCGATACCATCAAGCAGATGACGATGATTGTTAGACATCAAGGTTGCACCGCCCCAAGCAGCATCCACATGGAAGTGACAATCTGATTCGGCACACACCTCAGCAATGTCTCTTAGCGGGTCGATATTACCGGTTTCGGTTGTACCAGCTACACCAATGACGGCGAAAGGTTTGATCTTGTTCTGTTTGAGCTGCTCAATCTTGAGTCGGAGATCATCCGTACAAATACGGTTGTCGTTATCCGTTTTAACAGACACTAGACCTTCTTGACCAATACCAAGGACATCCGCGGCTTTTTTCAGAGAGTAGTGACCACGTTCAGAGACTAAGATGGCTAGGCCTTCGTAGTCGTAGTGCTTCATGGCTTTAAACAAGCCTTCTTTTTCCACACCTTTGAACGAACCTTGCGCTTTTAGTGCGTTGTTACGTGCAACCCAAAGCGCAGTAATGTTCGCGATGGTACCACCAGAACAAAACGCACCTAAAGAGTGGTTTGCACTGTGCATCCAACGTGAATAAAACTGGTCACTATCTTGATAAATCAGGCGATGTAACATACCCAGAACTTGACGTTCTAGGGGAGTGAAAGCTTTTGAAGTCTCGATTTTTACTAGATTCTGATTCAACGCAATCATGATTTTAGAAAGCGGCATCAGGAAGTACGGCAAAGCAGAGGTCATGTGGCCAATGAAACTTGGCGAAGACGTGTGAACCGAATGAGACACAAGAGAATCGAGGAGATGCTCAGTATGTTCAGAAACAAACTCAGGCTGCTCTGGGATATGAGCATTTGAAAAATCTTTCTCAATTTCACGCAGTGGCTTTTCTTCAGCCACAATGTGTTCACGTAAGAATTGATTCAGGTTTCGTGAAAGTTTGTCTTCAATTTGAGTGAGTGTTGAATCTGGGCCTTCAGGTACCGTGAAGATACGTAGAAGACTGTCGAAGCTAACATCTGCAGTTTTTTGTTCCGTAACCATAGCAAGCGAGTTATTTTTCTAATATTGACGCGAGCGGGACAATCTAAACGAAAACGGGAACAATGTCCCGTCTTAATTATGAAATCCAACTTCTCAAAAAAGCCTATTAAATGAGGGGTTATTTACACTTAATCGCTTCTAGTTTACTAATCGACTGGTTGTAGCGCTGCAGCGCTGAGTCGATTTGTTTAGGGTGACTAAGCAGCTCTGCAAAGGCCGAACGTAGCTCGTAGTTTTGAGCGTGAGGCGTTGATTGGCGGTCGTCGAACGTTGTTTTCGCGATTTTACCAAGCTCATCATCACGTGTGGATAGCGTTTTAATATCGTGTTGCTCGAGTTGCAACCAACCTTCTACAGGTTGCTCTGTTGCCACTTTACTTGAATCGTTCACAAGGTAGTAGTTAACCGCAGCACGGTTAAGCTCGAAGTGGTGCTTACGACCTTCTAGGAACCACTCACTGACTTCTGTTAGTTCTGGATATTGCTCAGAGGTTAATGCAGCAAGGTCGGCATACCAATTCAAAGAAGCGTCGATGTACGCATCATATTTTTTTGCTTGGCACTGGTTTGTCTCAGACATTGAATCTGCTGCAAAAGAGAAAGTAGAAGTTGAAGCTAGCAGTAATGCGACGCAAAGGCGTTTCATAGTGGTTCCTTTTGTAAGTTTATTCTTTTTATAACTTTGTCGTTACAGGTTACCGTGATCGTTATTTGTTGAGCAATGACACTTAGTGTCTTTTTATTTCGATAACTGTATCGGTGTCTTGGGCATTGGTATTCGAGTTGCATTCTAATCTAAAACAAACGCTATTCCTGCGATCTAGTTAGCAAGAGATACAAAGAACAACATCAATATCGGAACAAGCAAGCTTAGGATAAAGCCACTGACGATAGCGATAGGCACACATCGGACGCCACCTGTTGTTTGAATGACCGGTAGGGTGAAGTCCATCGCCGTAGCACCAGCATAACCAATGGAAGTGCATGGATAGCTGCGAATCAGTACTGGAATCAGTACCAAGGCAACCAACTCTCTTAATAGCTCAAGCATGAAAGATGCGCCGCCATAGACTGGGCCAAAGGCGTCACCCATCAAGATACCTGCCAGAGAGTACCAGCCAAATCCAGAAGACATAGCTAGGGCTTTGAAAAGAGGAATATCAAGAATATAAGCCGCGATCACACCGCCTAACATTGAGGTAGTGATAATCGTGATTGCGATGAACATGCCATGTTTGTTGAGCAGGATCTGACGAAGTGTCAGCCCGCTATTACGCAGTTGAATGCCGATAAAGAAGAGAAGAACAAACAGAATCCATTCGCTTGCGGTATCAACCCAATCAAGGCTAATAGGCATTACTAAACCAGCGATAAGGCCTGAACCCACCACAAGGATCAGCTTGGCAGACTCCATTGCCATAGAAGATAGGGGCAGTTTCTTGTTACTGCTGTCAGTCTTGAGTGGCAGTAACTTATCAATAGCGGGCAGAGCCATCAGGTTACAAACGCTTAAGCAGACAAAGAAAGTGGCGGTATAAAGAAGGATTGTCTGCAGGTTACTGCCCAGATTATCAAGAGCGGCTAAGCTTAACCCCATTAATGCGAGAATCACGTAGATCAACCGCGATGTTGAGCGGTTGATGAATTCGAGCGTTTGAGTGTTTGAAATAGAAAAAAGATACCCCACGACGAGTGGCGCAAATATAAAGATCATCCCTGTAAACATGCTTTCCTCGTTGCATTTATTTCATATTACATTTACTTGTAATTTAACAGTGACTTAGAAGCCGCTAGTATTGATCACGTCGCTTAGCTTTGCATTAAAATCACGTTTGCTCAAGTTGCTTAATTTATAAAGCACCTCTGCACCCGTCACGTTAAGTTCAACTTCGTGATCATCGATGTTCTCGTCCTTGTTTCTGAACATCAGCAGGTGGTTAGCGATTCGAGCGATATCCAAGTAAGACACTTCACGCTGTTCATGGCTATTGATGGTATTGCTACACACATCAATAAAGTCGCTGTCGAAACCCCAACGGTTAAGTACCAATTTACTGGTCGCAGAGCACTGGCCTTGGAATATTTGTAGGGCGATATTGTGGTCTAGGTAATTGCCGTTCTCAAGGTAAAGGTGGTATTCGCTAACCAAGCAGAACAAGCCAATGTCAGCGAGTAATCCAACAAGCAGTGACTTCTCATGTTCAAGGTAGCGGTATTCAATAGGGGAGAGCTCTTTGAAGCCGTTGGTAACTAATACCATGGTTGCGCCTAGCTCTTTTGACACAGAAGCACTCTGAACCAATAACTCATTACACTCTTTACTTAGGTTGACTGAATGCTTGAGTTGTTCAATAGCCTGAGCCGTAACGATGTCACGCACTCTTAATATACCAAGGCGTGATACGGCCGTCATAATATCGACACAAGTAATGTTGCGCCTGTTGAAAACAACGGAGTTAGCTACGCGAATGACGATAGCTGTGAGGCCTGGATCTTCGAGTAAGCACTCGGCAACTTCGGCAATTCCGGTTGAGTCTAGGGTACAAAGCTTTTGAATTTTCAGTACAACGTTAGGGATAGGAGGAAGTGTTATTTTTCCCGCTGAGATAGAATGGCCAACAAGTTGGGCAAACTCTGATTCTAGACCCTTTAGGAGAAGAGCCTTATTTTGTGGTAGCCAGAAAAACGATAAATGATTCATATAAAAAGTAAAAACATGTATGTTCTTCCATTTTACAAGCCAGGATGCTGGGAGGCAATACTCATCCGACGACATAACCTTTAATAATTTGAAGCGGTGTATCAGTGAGTGTCAAAATTCAAGCATGGTTTGATAGTTTAGTGTGATGTGAATCATGAAAAACCAGAATGCTCAATTGATTGATGTGAACTAAGTCCAGACTTATTTTTCTTTTCGAAGTATGATTTATTTCAAGGTGAAAAACGAAATCATAATATTCACCTAAACAATAAATAGATAAAAATTTTTCGCATAAAAAGCTGCTTGTCTGGTGATCAACCTAATCGGGGTAATTTGATTAAGGATCAACGGATATGACCGAGACAGCATTTATTAATTACGTGAATCAATTTGGTGAGCATCAAAAACGTTCTATGTTTGGAGGTATTGGCCTCTTTCAAAATGACGCTATGTTCGCTTTATTGAGTGAAGGTTGTTTATTCATTAGAGGTGGAAAGTCATTAGATAAGAAACTGACCGATCTTGATTGTGAAAAGTATCGTCATGTAAAAAAACAGACAACAGCAACCGTAAACTACTACGATATTACGGATCTGTTTACCTGTGAACATCCTGAATTGGATTGTATTATTCGTACTTCAATCGATAATTCAATTCAGCAGCGTAGCTTCAAGAAGTCATCAGCTAGCCGTAGATTAAGAGATCTACCAAACATGCAACTTACATTAGAGCGCATGGTTAAAAAGGCGGGCGTGGATGATGTTTCAATGTTTATGCAGTTGGGCGCGCCTGAAGTGTTTAATAAGGTTCGCGAAGCGTACGGAAACGATGTTGACCTAAAACTACTTTGGAAATTTGCGGGTGCAATTGATGGTATTCACTGGAAACTATTACAAGAGCCACGCAAGCAGCAATTACTAAAGAGCTGCCACTAAAGAAGTTTGCCTTATATGCTTAAGATTACTGTTAATAAATAAAAACCGAGGAATGTCCTCGGTTTTTTGTTTTTGTCTTAGCTAGTTTGAGAGGCTAAGTGCTCATTAAGAGCTAGCTGGGCTTTAAGTATCAGTACTTGAAGCGAGCAGTGAACATAAGTTGGTCACCGTAGAAGTCGTTAATACGAGCTTCAGCGCCTAGAGAGAATAGCTCTGTAGAGTGGAAACGCGCGTAAACAGAACCTGTCCAATCATCGTTGTCATCGATAGAAACGTAACCACCTTTACCACCAACTTCTAGTTGTGGACCAAGCCATTGACGAACACCAATGTTGATTTCCATACCGATATCAGTAGAGCTTGAGTTCTCAGGCTGAACGATACGAGCTAGCATTTCACCTGTTAGGTCTGCCCAGTTGTTTAACGGAGCGTGGAAACCAAGACCTACAGCAGAGTCGTAATCACCTTCAAATTCAGAGTCGATACGAGCTATAGCGTGAGCGTTCGGGTGAATTGACTTACTGAACGCGCCACCAAATGTTACTGGGCTAGCACCGATACGTGCTTCAAAGTAATCATAGTTAAAGTTGCTCATTACTTGTGGTTGTTCATCAACAGCTAGTGCTTGACCAGAAGCCAATAGCATAGCGGTAGTAAGTAGAATTTTGCGCATAACGACCGTAAACCTATATATAGTTAGTGTTAATTCCTTTGGTTTGAGACAAATCGGCAAACCATAAACATTGAGACAGTTTAATCTAACTCACGGAAAAGTAATCCTTTAAAATGTAAATCCTTACTCATTTAGTTAAAAAATAAGCAAATTAAGGATCAGTCTGCAACGGAGATCTCATGTTTTAGGGCGAATAAGGAAAATAGACGAGCAAATTATCCAAAATTTATATGTATTTGGACGGTTCTTATATCGGATGCTGCTTTTCTCAGTGTCTATTAACTATTCAGTGCTATTCACCAAAGCTGGTGCGTTTATCCGCCATTGAAGTCAGTATGCGCTCGGTATCTAAGATGGAAGTCCAGTTAAGCAATTGCTTGTCGTTGGCAATGACATAGTCAGTCAATTGTTGAGTAATCGTGTCTCTCAGTTGGTCACCTTGCCAAGGTTTTGAAATATAGAAATCAAGTGCAGCGTTATTAATGGCCGTGACGGTATCTTCCAGCCCAGCTTGCCCGGTGAGCAGCAGTTTACGTGTTGGCTTAGTCGCGTCGTGTTGGTTGAGTTCGATCAGAAAATCGATGCCTGTCTTTTCTGGCATGATGTGGTCACACAAGATCAAAGCGAGCTTAATACCATCTTGTCCCATTTCTTTAATGACTTGTTTAGCTTCGGCAACCGATTCTGCACCTTCCACGATAAAGTCCTCTTCAAATACAGCTAAGTCTTGAAGGACACTGTTGAGGACCTCAGGTTCATCATCGACACATAAAAGTAAGTACTTATTCATGAGGTGCTCCTTCTTGTTTGAATGGAAGCCACACTTGCATGTGAGTATGGCTACCTACCTCAGACTCAACCAAAATAAACCCTTGATGAGCCGAAACGATTTGTTGTGAAATGGATAACCCAATCCCTAAACCAAAGTTGCCTTCTTTTTTGGTCGTGAAATTTGGGTTGAAAATGGTGTTGATGTCTTCTTTGGCAATCCCGTGGCCAGTATCGGATATTTGCACCACAAGAAACGTGTCGTCGCCTTTTGTCTGTTGAGAGGTAGTAATGGACACTTTTCCTCGTTCGGAAAGGGCGTCAAGTGCATTGGAGATGAGGTTCGTCCACACTTGTTGCAGCGAGAGCGACTGGCACAATAAAGGCGGTAAGTCAGTGTCGTAATGCTTTTCCAGTTGGTGATGTTTGAGCCTGTTTTCAAAGATCACTAAGGTATCTTCAAGCCCTTCGTGGATATCTGTGTAGTGGCGAACTTCTTCATCTTCCCGGGCATAGCTTTTTAGGCTTTTGACCATGTCGGCAATACGCTTGCTGCACACTTGAATTGAGCGGATAGAGTTTCCAACATAGTGGTAATGCTCTAAGTCATTAAGCAGTTCTTTGCCTGCGACAGGGGACTCTTTCAAGGTGTCTAGTACCGAAGAATCTTGACTTAGGTTTAGTCTCACTGCCTTTTTTGCTAAAGCTCGGTCATCAATAGTTGATGTAAGATGTTTTACGAGCTGTCTTTCTTGAGCCGTCGACAGTGGCTTAGCTAACTTTGAATGTGCAAGTACGTCAGTCCCTTTATTGGACTCTGGGACGGATAGGTTTGCCAATATCTGGTCGAGATGTTCTGACAGAGTTTCGATGCTTCTCAATATTGCTGCAATCGGGTTATTCAGCTCATGTGCGACTCCCGCGACAAGCTGACCTAGCATTGCCATTTTTTCCTTCTCTATCAGTTGTTGATGAGCAGACTCGAGTGATTCCAACGTTTGCTGCAGTTTGATCTTATTGGTGATACTTCTTTGTAGGCGCCGGTTAAAGTGACGAAGCAATAGATTAGTAAATAGCGGCAGCAAGGTATTGTTGGAATGCATCACCTGAGCAAAGCTATCTTTATCCAGCTTGATAACGCGTGTTTGCGTTAGGGTTATCGCGGTAGAAAAGGAGGGCTCACCGGTCACGAATGACATCCCGCCGACAATGTTCCCCTTGGAGTGACGTACCACTTCTCGCTGTTGCCCCAACTCATCTTTCTTGTAGAGCGCAGCTTCTCCCTCAATGATTAGCCATAAAAAGCGATTGTCTTCACCTTCAACAGTGAGTAGATGTTCAGGGGAGTAGTTACGGATAGCCTTGTTTTTGTCATCTTTCGAAAATACATCTTGTAAGGCGCTAACGACACGTTCTGCAAGTGCATTATCAGAAAGCTGGTGGTAGTCGTGAATAAAACCCGATTGAAAAGAGTGAATCTTTTGCTCGATGTGGGCTCTGAGTAAGCGCTGTTGATCCAATGCGCCGCTGTAAGACAACAGGTTTTCGGAGTCGTATTGGATAACGAAAGACGTTAGCTCTTTTTGCGCTGATTTGAACAGAACCTGATCTTGAACTGGTTTGGTTAGACAGTGGTTGAGTCGGCCTTCATTCACTGCGGTCAGAATGGATTGAATGTCTGACGAGGCGCTGACTAATATCGTTCTTGCGGTATTACTATGGGGCAGCTGTTCCAGTTCAATAAGAAATTGCACGCCATTAAATTCAGAATGATGATGGGTGATCACCAAGGCAACGGTTTGGTGGTGATCATGGATATCTTCTAATGCTTGGTGCGCGTCTTCTATGTTCTCGGCAGTATAAATATCGAATACAGAAGCTAATGGAGCCAGCTCCGAACGTATTCTTTCAATGCTAACCGGATTATTGTCCAAGCAGATAACAGCGTATTGATTCACAGTTCAACCTTAGTAGTAGCGACGCTTCTAGCCTAGCAAGAACTGCTCAGTAAGGATGAGAGCTAGCCTTTAATTTACTGAGGCAATTGAAGTATCGAGCAATAGACTGATTTAACTCAATGTTTCTTGTTTGCTACTGATGGGTTAGACTAAAAAAAACAGACTAGTGTAGAAAGAGAACTCATGGAACAGTTAAGAAAAATTGGTGCAATTGGCGGAGCAATCTCATTAGCACTTTGCTGGCCGCTAGCGGTTGGACAAATTGGACAAAATGCGATTACCGATGGCGTTGCAAAGCTTAACAATTCAAGCATTCAAGCTGAGATCGTAGAATACGATAGAGGTTACTTGTCTTCCAACGTAACCACTCGTCTAACTGTGACGGATGAAAACCTGAAAGAGCAACTTGCGATCGATGGCCTGCCAAGTGAGTTTGTCATCAATAGTGCGGTTAGCCACGGTTTGGTGAGCCTAAATGCACTGTCGACGTTTGAGAATACTGATATTCTACCTCTAACTCTGACAACTAGCACTGAGCTAAATGGCAACACTGACTTTAACTTCGAGTTAAGCCAGTTCAATCATCAAGGCTCTGATGAGAATGGTACTTCGGTATCGATCACTAAATCGAATCTTTCTGGCCATGCTACTGTTTTAGGGCAGGTTGATTACGAGCTTTCTATTCCTTCAGTTCAAATTGATTTCGAAACCGGTGAAGAGGTAACGCTGTCTAATTTGAAAGGTGTTGGTTCAGGCCAACAAGCGAAAGGCTACTGGTTAGGAACCCAGAATTTCACTATCGATAGCTTCTTGGTTTCAGATTCTGCAATGCAGCCATTCATGACCATTGAAAACTCTAAGTACGATTTTGAATCGCACCTAGATGAAGCGACTAAGCGCCTGCGCAGCAATCTTAAACTGGATATCGCAAATATCGAGACCAGTGAAGGTCAGTTGAACAACTTAAACGTTGATTTTGAAATATCGAAATTAGATAGCGAATCATTCGAGAAAATCTTTGAGATTTACCAATCTAATCCAGTGCTGACGCAAGAAGACATCGCAGAGATCATTCCATTTATCGATATCCTGTTTGCTAAAGGCTTTGACCTTTCAATGAACAACATGTCGCTAGAACTAGGCAAGGGTCAATTCGAATCTAAGTGGTTGGTGAGCGTACCGGAAGGGACAGAAAATATCAGCAGCAACCCTTCGATGATCATGCCTGCATTAACGGGCAACGTTCACTCTAGCTTCTCAAATGAGCTTGTTGAAGAATACCCATTCATCCGTGAAGGTATCGATGAATTGCTTGTGATGGAAATGATCAAGCAAACAGAAAGTGGTTATGAAATCAGTGCTGACTTAGAAAATGGAAACCTAGTGTTCGAAAATGGACAAGAAATTCCGTTAATCGCTCTACTTATGCCAGTTTTTGTTCAGTAAACTGAGCTGGCTTTGATACTGATAGGGTGATTTAGCAGGTTAAGCTTAAACATTTTATACGGTACAAAACAAAAGAGGTCTTAAGACCTCTTTTGTTGTTTTTATGTTGGGTAAAACATGGTATTACTTGCATAGTTATTATTTAGCAGGAGCAATCATCCCCATGGAACTTACATTAGATAACGTATTCAACTTCAGTGCAGGTCCAGCCGCACTGCCTAAACCTGTAATGAAACAAGCGCAAGCAGACTTTATTGATTGGAATGGTTTAGGGACTTCCGTGATGGAAATTAGCCATCGCAGCAAGGAATTTATTCAAGTTGCTGACGAGTCCGAACAGGACTTACGTGATCTTCTGAACATCCCAGACAATTACAAAGTTCTTTTCTGTCAGGGGGGCGCTCGTGCTCAATTCGCTGCTGTTCCTCTAAACCTTTTAGGTGATGCGACGAAAGCGACTTACATCGATGCAGGTTACTGGGCGGAAAGTGCGGTAACTGAAGCAAGCAAGTACTGTGAGATCGATGTATTCAACGCGAAGACGTCAATTGATGGAAAAGCAGCGGTTGTTCCCGCTAAAGATTGGAAAATCGATCCAGAAGCGGCGTACGTACATTTCTGTCCAAACGAAACCATCGATGGTATTGAAATCAGTGAGCTTCCTCAAACTGATAAGCCAATCGTGGCGGACATGTCATCTAACATTCTGTCTCGTAAGATCGATGTGTCTCAGTACGGTGTTATCTACGCGGGCGCGCAAAAGAATATCGGTCCGGCTGGTATCTGCATCGCTATCGTACGTGATGATTTGCTAGATCTTGCAAATGACGTGTTGCCGAGTATTCTGAACTACAAAGTACTTGCTGAAAAAGACTCAATGTTCAACACACCACCAACGTACGCTTGGTACCTATCAGGCCTTGTGTTCAAGTGGCTGAAAGCTCAAGGTGGTGTTGAAGCGATGGAATTGGTGAATAAAGAGAAAGCAGCGTTGCTTTACAATGCTATCGATAGCTCAGTTTTCTACAAAAACGATGTTCACACTGCAAACCGTTCAAGAATGAACGTACCGTTCCAACTTGCGAAACCTGAGCTAGATGGCAAGTTCTTAGAATTGGCTGACGCTGCGGGTCTGAAATCACTAAAAGGCCATAGAGCTGTAGGTGGCATGAGAGCTTCGCTTTACAATGCGATGTCTCTAGAAGGTGTGCAAGCGCTTGTAAGCTTCATGAAAGATTTCGAAGAGAAGTACGCTTAATCTGGTCACACGAGATTAAACCATTCAAAGAGGAGCTATTAGCTCCTCTTTTTCTTTTTTAGCCCTTCAACCACTTCCCAGTAACACTAACTATTTTTTGCTGTTTAAACGAAATTGCTGCGGCGTGACGTTAAAATATGCTCTAAACGTCTTGATGTACGATGAGTCGTTTTGATAACCAACCAGGTCAGCAATTCGTTGAATCGAGAGTTCTTCATCAAGCAAAGATAATGAATAAATCAGTCGAATTTGTTGTCGCCACAGCTGAAATGACGTGTTGAATTCTTTTGAGAATAATCGCGATAATGTTCGTTCCGATGCTCCGACTTTTTCTCCCCATTCTTTGAGTGACAAGTCTAAATTTGGCTCATCAGTGAGGGCTTCAAATATCAACTTCAAACGCCTGTCTTGTGGCAATAACAGCTGAAATGTTTGCACGTTGTCTTTCATTATTTGGTCGTGCAATACGGACAGTAGGCGAGACACTTCTTCATCGCTCACCAAGCCCTCACACTGTCTTCGAATTTCTTGTAATAGCTCATTTAGAAAGGGAGTAAGTGTGATGGTTCGAACTTCGGGCTCATACTCCTTTCCAAAGGCTGGGTTAAGGTAAATACCAACAAACGTGGTATGGCTCAATGCGATAGACTCATGTGAAATACCGGCAGGTACAAATAAAGCCGATGTGTGCGGCACAAGGTGTTGATAGTGTTCTGTTTGAGTCTGTAGCAAACCTTTGAGTGGAAAGATCACTTGATGCCATGTGTGCTGGTGCATCGCATCGATGTAACCTTTCGGCATGTCGATAGTCTTAACGAGCGCGGGCGAATTTGGATTAGCGACCATCATCCTATTGGAGGTGACAACTCCGGTACGAGAATCAATTTGGCGGGTTAGCATGGTTAAGTGTCCTTATATCCCTACCTAGACGGGCGACCCTAGGCTATCATGCTCGGCAAAGAGAATGAAGTTGAGTAGCAGTGTCGTTTTATTTCACGCAGTTCAGCAAGTATGTTTTCAGTAAGAAGGAAGGGATATGAAGAAGTTAGGCGTAGTAAATAGTGTATTGGTAGGAAAAATTGTCGCCTTCGCACACGGAGCAAAAAGTGCTATTGATAAGCAAGTTTTATCAGAGCGCCAATACGCGACAGAGCTTGGTTTTACCAACGATGAACAAGGTGATCCGCGTTTCCATGGCGGCATTCAAAAAGCCCTTCATATCTACCCAAGCGAGCACTATTCAGTTTGGCAGAAAGAGTTAGGTGACAAAGGTATCTTTCAATCTTCAGGTGCATTTGGTGAGAACCTAAGCTCAAGTGGCATCACGGAACAATCTATTTGTTTGAAAGATAAGGTTCGTATCGGATCAACATTATTGGAAGTCTCACAAGGGCGTATGCCTTGTTGGAAACTCAATGTGCGATTCGAGCAGAACGATATGGCGAGAAGACTGCAAGACACGCTTCGAACAGGCTGGTATTTCCGTGTATTGGAAGAGGGCGATATTGGCGCAGGTGACGAGATTATTCTGTGTGAAAGGCCATACCCAGATTGGTCGCTCGCTCGTATCATGGGGGCTGTTTTCACAGGTAGTTTAGATAAAGAAGAGCTAAGTCAGATGGCTGAACTGCCATTGGTTGAATCATGGGGAGCGCTTGTTGCACGTCGCCTTGAAACAGGAAAAGTCGAAGACTGGGAAATGCGCTTGGTTGGGCCTACTGCGGTATAAAGCCAGTAGTGAAATTAAGAAAGCCCGCTAATTGCACATAGCGGGTTTTTTAATAGTGACAAATTTTCACTTTCAGTGTGGCTATAACCAGAAACTCTTCAAAGGCATCTCAGCATCAAAGTGATGAGCAATCTGCGCTTGGAGTAGCTCAGCAGTCGCAATCGCGTCAGTTAATGCATGATGCGG
>NZ_JAUJED010000019.1:23885-125455 GCF_030442075.1 Vibrio sp. TMPB1044
TGGATTTGAGATTCAATCTCGAGCGTGTCGAGGACTGGAAATTCGATCCCTTCACCTAATCTCACTTTCAATGCATTATCCAAGAAGTCCCGTTCGATACGGCGATAATGAACCACTGGGATATGTCCCCCCATCGCTTCTAATATCTCATCCAACACTTCGCTAAGATCTGGCGCATCAATGATGTCGTTGTGAGTGATGCCATGAATTACCACAGAATCTTCTTCCAACTTCTGCTTTGGCCGCAGTGTCCAGTGCCTGGCTTGTCGCAAGTAAATACGATTGAGCGTAAACGGGACAAGGCCAATGGTGATGATGCCATCTTTGTTTGGATTTAAGCCTGTTGTCTCAAAGTCGACCGCTAAGAACATCACTTCTGAAATTGGCGTATCAGGCGCGGGAAGAGGCTGGCTATAAAAGTGCTTTAAGCGCTCATCTCTCGCTCTTTCTAGCTTCTGAGCAAACTTAAATGGCCAATCGACCGCAGGTGATCTGAATAGTTTGTTCATAGGCCCTACTTAAACTTATTGCTGGCTTGATAACGGAACTTAAGGAAGTTTTGCGCATTACTTAATATTTGGAATGCATCCTTAAGGTTACGTCGCTCGAAGTCAGACAGGTTCTCTGGTTCGATGTTGTTATCAGGCTCGACATTATTATCAACATCGTGTGCTTGGTGGCGAATACGAACCAGAGAGATAAACTCCATCGCATCTTTCAAATCTTGAGCTCGACCTTTTGGCAGAATACCTGCGTCGATAATGTCATCTAAACGTTCGAATGAGTTCTTAGAACGAGAGCCCACTGCCAATGAATGAACACGAATCAAATCTGCTAATGGCGCAGTACCACGGCGCTTAAGGTTGATGGAGTTGTTATGACGGCCATCTTTCTCCATCACGAAGTCTTTAAAGAAACCAAGTGGCGGCGTACGGTTGAGTGCGTTACGTGCAAGACAGGCTAAGAAGCGGTTGTTTTTACGTGCGCGTCGAACGATAAAGCTGTTTAATTGCTCAGCCCACTTCAGGCGGCCATAAACGCCATCCAGGTCGAAGAAGATTGAAGCATTCAACAGTGCTTTCGGGTTCGGGTCATCAATCCAATCGGCAAAGCACTCTTCCCATTCTCTACGAGTCATACGCCATGTTGGGTTAGTCGCCATGATGTCACCTGTACAGTACACATAGCCACATTGGTCTAAGCCGTCACAAATGAATTTTGAGAGCTCTTCAAAGTACTTGCCGTGCTTTTTCTCATCGTAGGTATCATCAAGAATAATTGCGTTATCTTGGTCAGTAACGAGCAGCTGCTCATCACGGCCCATAGAGCCGAGTGCGAGGAAACAATAAGGAATAGGAGCCTTGCCCAACTTCTCTTCACCCAGTTCGATAATACGTTGCTTAAAGCTACGACCAATTACCGACATTGCAGTACCCACCATGTGGGCGTTGGCATCTTCGTTAACCAAGCGCACAAAGCTGTCTTTTACTTGCTCAGAAAGCACCTTCAGATCTTCAATACTCTGTTGCTGGAAGATACTGCTCACAAGCAATAGTGAGTTTTGAGACTCGTAACGGACAATATCAGTCGCTTCGATAATACCGATAGGCTTCTTATCTTTAAGCACCGGCAAGTGATGCACGTTGTAGCGAAGCATGGTCATCATGGCTTCGTATACGTAGGCATTGTGGTCGAGTGAGATAACCTCTGGCGTCATCACACTGGATACCTCGTCCGATGGGTCTAGACCTTCGGCGAGTACACGCGTACATAAATCTCGGTCAGTGATGATGCCGATCACTGGTGTTGAGTCATCTTCATCATCTTCAACGATATCTGGGTCGATGATAAGCAAAGAGGACACATTATCTTGTGCCATCATGGTTGCAGCTTGCTGAATAGTGCGCGTTTTTTCGATCATTGGCGCTTCGCTGGTCAGCAGCGTTTTTACTTTGGATGTCGTTAGGTCGTTCGCGTCGTTACTGTCTGAGTTGGCTTGGCGTAGTCGCGCGTTATCTTCTACTTCTACGAAATCGGCAAAGGAGTCGTAGTTGTCGTAGAGCTCTTGGAAGATAGGCTCAGGAATGCAGTAGAGCAGGGTGTCTTCGGTCGCTTTAACTGGGAAACGCACCTTGTTGTTGGTCAGTAGGCCCATTTGACCGAATAAGTGGCCTTCATCAAGGCGGTTATAGAGTTCGCCTTTACGACGGTAGACTTCGACTTCGCCACTTCGAACGATGTATAAGTCATGAATTTGATCACCAAAGTGAATGATCGGGGTATCTTGGCGGTAATAAGAAATTTCCACGCTACTGGTCACTTTCGCCAACATCTCCTCAGGGAGTTCTGTGAAAGGGGGGTATTGTGCCAGAAAGTTTTGAATCTCTAATAACTCAGCATCCATAATGATCATCCATTGGTTTGTATGATTTCATGGTACAACATTTGATAATATTTTGCCGTCACAAATCAATCTGTGAGCCAAAACCTTTTTAAAGTCTTATGGATAGACTAACCTTTCAATTAATGGAGTGACAGTTTAAGGATGATAGGAATGTCGAAGTGGAAGCTTAGTTTTGTATCTGCGGTTTTTATGTTTTCTCCAAGTTTGTGGGCGGACACTAACGCAGTGGATATTTTGGATTACGACCATATTTATGCCACGGCGCATTCGGGCAGTTTAAATGAAGATGCAGGCAGTAATAACAATGCCTCGTCGTATGGATTAGGCGTCAGTTACGCGATGACGGATGATTGGTTGTTGCTGGGAGACTACAGCGCACGCTTTATTCACCCTGATGACACCACAACTCGAATTGATACGCTGATGCCAGGTGTTGGTTACCGTTACAGCATTAAGAAAGATTTAGATATAGTGGCTTACTACCTGCTTGGTATCACGAAAGGTAAGGTTGAAGATAATGACACTAACCGAACTGAATCTTCAGACACTGAGTTCATCCAAGGGGTAAAAGCCGAACTTAACTATGGTTTTGCAAAACGTTGGGTAGCTAACGGGAGTGTGCAATTGAATCGAAGTGATCTGTTTGATGAAGAGATTTATCACTTAGGTTTACGCTATCTGGTGACCAATAAGTTTGCGATTGGTGGCTCATACCAACATCGAGATGGAGAAGGCAAGATTCGTAGCGAACGAACCAATGAGCTGGGAGTGGAGTTTTTCTTAGAATATTAGTTAGTGATATTGAGACTAAGTACGTCAACAGTTGATACATCAATGTTCAGACACAAAAAAGCCAGCTTAATTGCTGGCTTTTGTATATCTATCGGTCTGCAAATACAGTTTTAACTTTACAATTAAAGAACCGCAGCGATGCCTTTACATAGAGGGCCCATGTTTGATTTAGTCATACCAGCTACACTGATACGGCCAGAACCAACAATGTAGATTGCGAATTCATCTTTCAGGCGAGTTACTTGCTCTTTGCTTAGGCCAGAGAAAGAGAACATACCATTTTGACGTTCGATGAATGTGAAGTCTGCATCAACACCTTCAGATTTCAGTGTTGTTACGAATAGCTCACGCATCTCTTGGATACGGTCGCGCATTTCTGCTACTTCTGCTTCCCATTCTGCACGTAGTTCAGCATCACCAAGGATGTGAGTGACTACAGCACTGCCGTGCGCTGGTGGGTTAGAATAGATAGAGCGGATAATGCTCTTAACTTGAGAGAACGCTGTCGTTGCTACGTCTGCAGATTCTGCAACCAGAGTGAATGCACCTACACGCTCGTTGTACAAACCGAAGTTCTTAGAGAACGAGCTAGCAACAAGGATCTCTTTGTTGTACTTAGCAAAAACACGTAGGCCAGCCGCATCTTCTTCAACGCCTTTTGCAAAACCTTGGTAAGCAAAATCGAATAGAGGCAGTAGTTTCTTCTCGGCAACCAACTTAGCCAGTACTTCCCATTCATCAGCAGTTGGGTCGATACCTGTTGGGTTGTGACAGCAGCCGTGAAGAAGAACGATGTCGCCTTCAGAAGCTTTTTCTAGGTCAGCTACCATGCCAGCGAAGTCTTTGTCTTTAGTTTCAGCGTTGTAGTAGCTGTATTGAGCCGTTTCGATACCCGCAGCAGCGAAAACGCCGTTGTGGTTAGCCCAAGTTGGGTTACTGATCCAGATTTTTACGTCGCCCAGTTGGCGCTTGATGAATTCACCCGCTACGCGAAGTGCACCTGTACCACCTGGAGCTTGTGCTGTTTTAGCGCGTTGAGACGTTACGATCTCTGCGTCTGAACCGAAAAGAAGTTTTTGAACCGCTAGACCGTATTCAGCTGTGCCTTCAATCGTTAGGTAAGATTTGGTTTTTTCGTTTTCAAGAAGTGCAGCTTCTGCTTTCTTTACTGTTTTAAGTACAGGCGTTTGACCATCTTCATTTTTGTAGATGCCAACACCAAGGTTGATTTTCTCTGCACGAGAGTCTTTTTTAAACTCTTCAGTAAGGCCGAGGATAGGATCGGCGGGAGCAGCTAACACTTTTTCAAACATAATCTTCATCCATGTCAATTGAGAGGGGATAGTATCTATGGGTAGTTATACCTGTATGGAATTTTTAAGACAATACGAAGTGAACAGAAAGGACAAAAAAAATCCATTTCAATCAGATTTATTGATTAAAGAGGGTATTTGATAACAAAACACCCTACGGATTAACCTATAGGGTGCAAGAAGTTAGTGGTTTTTGAATAGATTAAGCAGGTTGAGCAATAAAGCTTTCACGCTCAAGTTCACTGGGTACATTTTTGCCATCTTTGTAGAGCGCGGCAATTGAAACGAACTCCTGTTCGACGGCCAGAAAAGCTTGGACAACTTGCGGATCAAAGTGCGTCCCATTGCCCTCTAAGATGATCTGTTTAGCTTGTTCGTGAGTAAAGGCTGGCTTGTAAACGCGTTTTGATATTAGCGCATCATAAACATCAGCTAATGCCATTAAACGACCCGACAGTGGAATCTCTTCACCAGACAGTTGCTTTGGATAACCGCTGCCGTTCCATTTCTCGTGGTGAGTGAGAGAAATCTCTTTCGCGACTCTTAAGAAAGAGCTGCTTCCTAATTGTCTTTCTGCAATAGATAACGCTTCGGCGCCAATAGCAGGGTGACCTTTCATTATCTCAAACTCTTCGTCCGTCAATTTGCCCGGTTTCAATAACACGCTATCAGGAACGCCTACTTTGCCTACATCGTGTAGCGGAGCAGATTTGTAGAGCAGCTCGATGTAGTTGGGTGTTAACAAGCTTGAGTGAGTTTCTGACTTGCTGAGCTCTTGCGCGAGTACCTTTACGTACTCTTGAGTTCTTAGGATATGGGCACCCGTTTCATTGTCTCGAGATTCTGCCAGCGCAGATAGGCTCACAATAGCAACGTCACGTGTTGTTTTGACTTCGTTTTGCGCGTTTTCGAGGCTATCAAGCATGGTATTGGTCATTGATGCCATTGAACCAAGCTCGTTGTAGCCGAATATCGGTAAGCGAACGCCTTGCTCGCCATTGGTTACCTTGTTCAATGCGCACTCTTGGCTAAGGAGAATACGTTTAATCAGTTTGCTCCACAGTGTCATGATGGTGATTGCGTATCCACCCAGTACCACAGCCAAATAAGTAAACTCTTTGATCACGCTGATCTTGCCGGTGCCATCCAATAAGCGGTCAGGGTTATGTTCTAGCCAAAAGATGTCCTTGACGGCAATCATCGTCAACATAGTCGTCAGTGTTACCAGAAGTACGATGACTAAACCAATCATTTGCTTAACCAGCGAACTCCTTTCACCAACTAGTTGGAAGTCAAATTGCCCAGTCGTCTCCATTTTATCTATTTGGCTGAGCTTGGCGTTCAATTGAAGAATGGTTCCGGTAAAGAAACCGAATAGGCTCATGCCAAACAGCACTTTCAAATTGCTATCTATCGTGAATTCATAGCTTAAGTTGTAATAGAGCGCGAAAGGGATACTTGCAGCAAAAAATAGCAGGGTATCTAGCTGGGCGAATCGGCCTTGTTTGACTAAGGAATGTTGCGCCAATAAGTAATAACGCACGAGCCATAATAAGACAAACACAATACTGACTTGTGTGAAAATCTCTAACGTCGTTAAGCTCTCGAGCATAGGGCACACCCTACTGCCGTAGGTGCCAAACAGCACGCCAGCAATGACGTATAACTTAGTCGTTAGCGATTGATTGTAATTTGAAGTATCCATCGATAAGCCTTTGTTCTCATTCTTATTAGATTTACGTATTCATTGATTCACGACTTTAGAGTTACGAATGATTAGCATAACTGACGTGAATAAGACCGAAAATTCTATCGATAGCTTTCGTGGATTGATACAAGAAACTGGTTTGTGTTAGATATTTGTTAGCTAGGTGAGGGTTATTGCAGCATTTTTATGAAGAGACTTGAATAGCCTCGGTCGAGGTTCGAGGCTATCCAGTTGGTATATTTGACTTAAGTCGCGAGTGATTGAGTTCGCGACCGACTCTAAATCAAATTACTTTTTCAGATTGATTTCAGCTTCAATAGAGCCGGTTTCAATCTCAGGGTGAGACGCTAGTTTGTCTGCAGCCCATTGGTTGATGTGTTTCAGAATAGCAGACACTGCGTGTTTTTCCGTTGGTGCTTGGTCTTGTTCAACATCGATCTTTTGCTTTGGATGTGAGCCTGTCGCATCTTCAGCAATATGGAGCCAATCTGGGTGCCAGTAATATGGCTGGCCGCTCGGTGTTGTCCAACTGTGAACACCGTTTGACTCTCCTTTATAACTTAATTGGTCTGCTTCTATTTTTTTCATTGTTATCTCGCATGTTTTTGGGTTACATCAAATTATTGAGGTAGAAAGCCAACTTAGCTCCTACCTTGGGTACAAACTTAGCAAAGCTTACAAAGTTATCTGTGAAGTAATTCACACTATTGTGGAAATTAGGTGCGATCATATGGATAGCAGCAATAGTTGTTGGCGTAAGTGATAAAATCACCGGCTTACAGAATTTCTCTAGGTAGTACAATTAGATGGCGCGTTATGAAGAGCTTGCAAAGGATATTCGAACTCAGATCGCTAATAACACATGGCGTTCAGGAGAGAAGATCCCTTCGGTACGCATGAGTTGTCGCAATTATAACGTCAGCAATAGTACTGTCTTACAAGCCTACCAACTGCTTGAAAGCGAAGGTTGGATCATCGCTAAACCTCAGTCGGGTTATTTCGTGGCGCCAAGAGTGGATGGTGTTGATTACGACCTGCCATCATCTCCTGAAAAGAAAGCCATCAACGATCGCTTATTCGATTTCTTGAAATCCAGCTCTGCTGAGGGTGTGATTCCTTTTGGCTCGGCATTCCCTGACCCAGATTTGTTCCCTTTACCGACTTTGACTCGTAACCTAGCCAGTGCTGGTAGGAAGATGACTGGTGCTAGTGTGATTAATAATCTGCCACCGGGAAGTGAATCTTTAAGAAGGCAGATAGCACAGCGTTATCTACAGCAAGGCATTACGGTTAATCATCAAGACATCGTGATTACGTCAGGTGCGATGGAAGCGCTCAACTTGAGTCTACAAACTGTCACTAAATCTGGTGACAATGTGGTGATTGAGTCACCTGCGTTCTACGGAGCTTTGCAGGCTGTTGAGAGGTTAGGACTAAACCCTATTGAAGTGGATGTTTGTCCTATTAACGGACTGAACATCGAACAGTTTGAAAATGTCTTAAAAACACAAGACGTGAAAGCGTGTTGGCTAATGACGACCTTTCAAAACCCGACTGGAACCAGCCTTACTGAAGAAGCAAAGCGCCGCATCGTGGAGATTGGTGAGCAATACAATACCTGCATTATTGAAGATGACGTGTATGGCGATCTTTATTACGAAGGACATAAACCTAAGCCATTAAAGGCCTTTGATAAAACTGATTCTGTTTTACTTTGTGGATCTTATTCAAAAAGCCTTTGCCCCGGTTATCGTGTCGGTTGGGTGGTTAACACACGCTTCAACGATGCCATTCAAAAGCTTCAACTTCTTTCTACGCTATCAAGCAGTGCGCCTGTCCAGCTCGGGGTTGCCCACTTTCTCACTCATGAAAGCTACGATAATCACCTTCGTAAACTGCGTAAAAACCTGTTGCTCAGAAAAGAGCGCTTTATTGGCGTACTCAAACAGTACTTCCCGCATTCCATCGAGATTGAAGAGCCTGCTGGTGGATACTTCGTTTGGGTTCGTTTCTCTGAAAAATTCGACAGTCATCAATTCCATCAATTAGCTATTACCCAAGGCATCAGTGTCGCGTCAGGAGATTTGTTTAGTGAGCAGGGCAGGGTAGACAACGCGATTCGGTTGAACTTCTCTTACGAGCTTACCGAAGAGAAAGAGCAAGCCCTGATCTTACTAGGCAAGCTTGCACATCAACTTACGCACTCGTAAAACCTTAAGTCGCTCATAAAACAGAAAATGATTGCAACTGTACGGGTTGTTTGTGGCGTAACTGTACGCCTTATAGAGCAGAGAGTTGTGATTCAATGACGGTAGACTAAATATTGGAGATACCGTTATGTTGAAAATGACCATGGGAAACGAAGTTAAGCTAATCATCGTTGCTATTGTGTGTGCTCTTCTGCTTATCCTCGGCCACGTACTACTCGCAAAAGCTTTCGCTGATATGGCTTGGGCAGAATACACAACCGCAGCAATCCCATTCGTTATGATGGCAATTTGCGGTCTCGCGATAAAGTACGCTAGCGCTCAAGATGTTGATTAATCTTCGCTATATCGACTAAGTACTGAAATGCCAATTAAGCTCTGAACAGCTAGTTTTTGTCAGCGTTATACCGTTAGCCTTAATCGTTTAATTTATCCCGAATATAAAAAAACCTCCGCAATTGCGGAGGTTTTTATTTGTTCTTAACTTTTAATTTCGACTAAGTATCGAATTAGAAGTTTGCAGAGCGTGGTGTACGTGGGAACGGGATAACGTCACGAACGTTGCCCATACCAGTTACGTAAGATACTAGACGCTCGAAACCAAGACCGAAACCAGCGTGTGGCACTGTGCCGTATTTACGTAGGTCGCGGTACCAGCTCATGTGCTCAGGGTCGATACCCATAGCAATCATACGCTCGTCTAGAATGTCTAGACGCTCTTCACGTTGTGCACCACCGATGATTTCACCGATGCCTGGTGCAAGTACGTCCATTGCCGCAACTGTTTTGCCGTCGTCGTTTAAGCGCATGTAGAAAGCTTTGATGTCTTTCGGGTAGTTCTTAACGATAACAGGTGCTTTGAAGTGCTCTTCAGCTAGGTAACGTTCATGCTCAGAAGACATGTCGATGCCCCACTCAACGTCAAACTCAAACTTCTTACCAGAGTCTAGTAGGATTTGGATTGCGTCAGTGTAGTCAACTTGTGCGAAGTCAGCGTCAACGAATTGCTCTAGACGAGTAATTGCTTGCTTGTCGATGCGAGAAGCGAAGAACTCTAGGTCGTCGCGGCGCTCTTCAAGAACAGCAGCGAAAACGTACTTAAGCATGTCTTCAGCAAGTTTCGCTACATCGTTAAGGTCTGCAAACGCAACTTCAGGCTCAACCATCCAGAACTCAGCTAGGTGGCGGCTTGTGTTTGAGTTTTCAGCACGGAACGTCGGACCGAACGTGTAAACCTTGCTTAGTGCACAAGCGTAAGCTTCAGCATTAAGTTGGCCAGATACTGTTAGGAACGTCTCTTTACCGAAGAAATCTTCGTTGAAGTCTACGTCGCCTTTTTCAGTGCGTGGTAGGTTTTCCATGTCTAGCGTAGAAACGCGGAACATTTCACCTGCGCCTTCTGCATCAGATGCAGTAATAAGCGGAGCAGAAGTCCAGAAGAAGCCTTGCTCGTGGTAGAAACGGTGAATCGCTTGAGATAGACAGTTACGTACACGTGCTACTGCGCCAATCACGTTTGTACGTGGACGTAGGTGAGCAACTTCACGAAGGTATTCGATAGAGTGACGTGTCTTAGCCATTGGGTAAGTGTCAGCGTCTTCAACCCAGCCTACAACTTTAACGTCAGTTGCTGCTAGTTCGAAGTCTTGACCTTTCGCAGGAGACTCAACAATCTTACCTGTTACTTCAACAGAGCAGCCAGTCGTTAGCTTTAATACTTCGTTTTCGTAATTATTAAGATTATTAGGAACCACGGCCTGAATCGGGTCGAAACAAGAGCCGTCATAAATGGCAAGGAAAGAGATTCCAGCTTTGGAATCACGACGTGAACGGATCCAGCCGCGAACAGTTACTTCACTGTCTACCGCTAGCTTGCCGCCAAGTACGTCTGTTACAGGCGCGTAAGTCATGTTGATTTCATTCTCCATTGAGGGACAAATTCAACTCAAAGTCTCTGGCATTGCTGCATATAAACATACATTTGCACAATAATTAGCCGAAACATTAAGTTGTATAAACTTTTTAAATCGATTGAACATATTACCTGTCATACCGACAGCTTCAACCTTTATTCTTGCTTGGTGAAAGAAATATTGTGTCTACTGACCATAAATACGTTTGAGGGTGTGTTTTTTGTTCGATCTTAGCCTGCACCTTACCTTTCAGCCCAATGTCAGTCGTTGAACGAGCAAGGCGTAATCGAAACCTTTGTTTTCAATAATGGGAGTGTGATTGTGTTGAGACTCGCTCTATATTGGCGCGGATTCAGTCATATTGGACTTGATCACTTCCTTAATTTCCCACTAAAGCAACAAGAGGAGTTTAATATTTACGTGTTAATTACGCCGCCTTAGCCCCTGCATTCTCTCTACACCCGCACTTTTCGAGCGCTCGCTCATTCAAGAAAAACAGTCGATCAAATTATGTCTGAATAAGGCAGGACTGGCTGTACAAGTAAAAGAGAATTACATGCTTAATTATTTAAAAAAACACTGGTTATCAAACGTCAAAGGAGATTCATTATCTGGGATTGTGGTTGCACTCGCATTGATCCCTGAAGCCATCGCATTTTCAATTATCGCAGGCGTCGACCCTAAGGTAGGGCTCTATGCATCTTTTTGTATCTGTGTTGTCACCGCTTTGGTTGGCAGTCGTCCGGGGATGATTTCCGGTGCAACAGGCGCTATGGCGCTCTTAATGGTCACATTAGTGAGAGAGCACGGACTAGAGTACCTACTCGCTGCTTCATTCCTTGCTGGCGTGATTCAAATTGCCGCGGGTTATCTCAAGCTGGGTAACCTGATGAATTTCGTTTCAAAATCGGTCATAACAGGTTTTGTTAATGCACTGGCGATTCTTATATTTATGGCGCAACTCCCCGAATTGATAAACGTCCCTTCGAGTGTTTATCTGTTAGTCGCTCTTGGTTTAGCCATTATTTATCTGCTTCCTTATTTCCCTAAATTAGGCAGTGCGATACCGTCTCCATTGGTCGCTATTGTTGTCCTGACAATCATTAGTTTGTTGTTTGGGTTAGATGTCAGAACGATTGGCGATATGGGTAAGCTTCCTGATTCACTGCCTGTGTTTTTGATCCCTAATATTCCATTCACGTTTGATACGCTTGCGACCATCCTTCCATATTCTATCGCTCTGTCTCTGGTTGGCTTATTGGAATCATTGATGACGGCGACCATAGTCGATGACCTGACCGATACTGAAAGTAATAAAAATAATGAGTGCAAAGGGCAGGGCGTAGCGAACATCGTGGCCTCACTATTTGGGGGAATGGCGGGGTGTGCGATGATCGGTCAGTCGATCATAAACATCAAATCAGGCGGCTTAACCCGATTATCTAGCATGATCGCCGGGGTTGTTTTGCTATTAATGGTAGTGTTTGTTTCGGATTGGTTGAAGTTGATACCGATGGCGGCTTTAGTGTCTGTGATGATTATGGTTTCAATCGGTACGTTCTCGTGGCGCTCTATTGTTGAACTTAAAGACCATACACTTCCAACTAACGTAACCATGTTAGCGACCGTGGCGGTTGTGGTGTTTACTCATAACTTAGCGATTGGGGTTGCGGTTGGCGTGGTTTTATCGGCTCTGTTTTACGCACATGCCAGCAAATCCATGGTGTTTATATCTGATGAAGTCGTGACCAACGAAATGCACACTATTCACAGAGTAAAAGGCCATGTCTTTTTTGCGTCTTCAGATGCGTTTGTCGATCTATTTGACTATGACAAGGCCACGTCTTTAGTGACGATCGATATATCGGATGCATCGTTTCTCGATAATACATCGGTAGAGGCGCTTGATAAGGTCGTGTTTAAGTTCCGTAAAAAGGGAGCTTATGTGGAGGTTTCCGGAATGGATACTGTGAGTGCGAATCTCATATTCAAACACGCGATGTATCACAAGCATAAAGACTTAACCGCGGTTTCTATTACGCACTAATCATTGTCTAAGGTTCTTTGAAAGCCTGAACTAGACATTGCTAGGAAGATAAAGCGCTCATTGTTGAGCGCTTTTTGTTGGCGATTGAAAGTCTATTTATATGCTGTTCTATTAACAGAGAATAGACGATCTATGACTTCTTCTTGGTACTCGACAAAGTAAATTGATTAATCAGTGACTCAAGGTGATCGGACAGTTCTTCCAAGTCATTACTGATCCCACGAGTTTCACCAGCAGAGCGCGACGTATTATCGGCATGAGAGGTAATGGTCTCAACTTTTTGCTGCACATCTTGGGTAGCGTGTGTGGTGGATTGTGTCTGTTGTTGAATATTTTGTGCATGAGCTAGCACTTGTTTCATCTCTTTTACAACACCATTCATTTCAATTGAAAGTGCATCGATATCTGTTGAGCTTTGATGCGCTTGTTCGCAAACGCGATCAGCAGAAGCTAGCGATTCTTCACTGCCTTGCTGGAATTGATGAATGATTGACTCAATGCTGCCTGTTGCTTCTGCGGTTCGTGATGCAAGATGACGAACTTCATCAGCCACTACCGCAAACCCACGCCCTTGTTCTCCCGCACGTGCCGCTTCAATTGCTGCATTCAAGGCCAGAAGGTTGGTTTGGTCGGCAATACCACGAATCACGCTCAATATAGAAGAGACTTCTCCAGTCTGCTCGTTGAGTGTCAGTATTTTGTATTTCACCTCTTCTATGCTGGTGACGAGGTTTTTTATCTCACCGCTTGCCTCATGTGCTTGGTTAGCACTCTTGCACGCCACATCGGCGGTGTGATTAATGAGCTCCGACGCGGTTAAAGTGGCTTGCTCTACATTGACTTGTTGCGCTTGGATACCTTCAACATTGTGTTGTACTTCAGCGGTTTCATTTTGCTGATCGCTGGCGGCTTGCTCGGTAATTTGTGCAACGCTGGTCAGCTGGTTGGCAGACGCATTCAATTTGTGAGAGGTGTCTTGTACCTTCTCTAAGCTGTGAGAAACGGTACCCATGAATGAGTTGATGGAGTTCGCGAGCGTACCGATCTCATCTTTACTTTGCTCAGGCAGCCGAGTGGATAGGTTTTTATCGTTGCTGACTTGGGTCATAAAGCGAGAAGTTTGTTGCAGCGGACGAACGATAATCTTACGAATGAGCCCCATTGTAAGAACGAATCCTGCAAACGAGATCACCGCCATAATGCCAATAGCAGTTATGGTTTGAGTGTTGATTAACGAATTGACATGACTAAGGTTATATTCGAGGCGAATCGCACCTAATATTTCGCCTTCAGGCGCCATATGGCATGCCACGCAATTGGTGCCACGGTAGTTTTCACTGGATTTCATTGGTAGGGCAATGACTAAGCCTTTACCCCAATCGGCAGAAAAGGGTTCGATAACCGTTTCACCTGCTAGTGCTCGCTTGTCGATATCATCAACAGGTCTTTGATTGTCATTACCGGGACCGTATAACTTGCTTACAGCGTCAGCGCGCAAAACACGAACGTCTTCAATGCCTTCTTGTGCTAACGCTTTTTGACGCAAGGTCTCTTTTTGCGCCATTGTGCCAGTCAGCATCATCATATTGAGGCTATCGAAATAGTTACTTGCCTTATCGTGAAGCTGTTCACTCAATACAGAGTTAACAAGTTGTTTTTGCTGCGAATATTGGAAATAAGTCGATATTGCTAGCAAAAAAGTGAACACGATGGCGAGGGCCACTAGGATTTTAAAAGTAATTGTTGAGCGCATAAGGTCGTTTTTATTATTTATAATGACGCGCATACTGTACGTGTAAGAGCCCCTACTACCTATGGGGTATAGTGAATTGTGTGACCACACTCCGGTTGTGGTTATGTTTCTGTGATGTAGCAAGTTTGTATTATGTGTTATGCCAAAATATAACGTTGAGTTGTGAATTTGATTCTAATTAGAGAAGAGAGTCTCGGATGCTATGAGCTAGATGTATTTATCAGCTTGTCTTTTATCAATGAAGATTATTGTATTAGAAGGTTTAGTGGTCAATTTGTGCCCAAATGGCTATTTTGTTCAATTTAATAGCAAAAAATGTGGTTATAGCGTTGTGTTTCGAGGCTCATTCGATAAGATTAAAAGACCTCTAATGATAGAGGTAGGGCAGCAACGGATACGCTGCTTCAAATACTATGGAATGTGACTTATTGATATTGGACACATACATGAAATTCAAGATTACATCACCGATCATCGAACCCACAGAAGGGTCACCACATCAGAAGACGGCTTCTTTGTCTGATCACACCTCTCTATACTCTCGCTTGTACTACTCGTTTTCTACTGCCTTTTCGCGATTTAACTCCGCTTATCGCTCCTATCGATATTCGTTTTAAAGCTTAACTTCTTTCGATTTTTCTTTGCATCTTGGTTGATGACAGAGAACTACACTTATTAAAAACAAAATAAATAAGTTAAAGACAATGAATATTAAAATGATGGGTAGCTCCCTAATTATCGCTGGTACCGCTCTCGGTGCTGGTATGCTTGCAATCCCAATGGTATTAGCTCAATTCGGATTGCTTTACGGCACACTGCTGATGGTACTGATCTGCTTCGGTACGACTTACGCAGCATTACTACTTCTAGAAGCGACCATCAAAGCGGGTGGCGGTTTAGGACTAAACTCAATTGCCCGAAAAACCTTGGGTAAACAAGGTCAGTTGCTTACTAACGGCTTGCTATACGCGTTATTGATTTGCCTGCTAATGGCTTACATTCTAGGCGCAGGTGATTTACTGAGTAAGCTACTGTCTAACTTTGGTATTGAAGTCACCGCTACGGCAAGCCAAATCGGATTCACCTTGGTTGCTGGCGCTATAGTTGCAAGTGGCACTGGTGTTATTGATAAACTTAACCGCGCATTGTTCTTCGTGATGCTTGCTAGCTTGTTTGCAACCATGGCGTTCTTAGCGCCGAGCATGACTCAAGAAAACTTGATGCAGGTAACCAGTCATGACCACGTTGATCTAATCAAAACCAGTGCCATCCTGTTTACAAGCTTTGGCTTTATGGTTGTGATTCCAACCTTGGTTTCTTACAACCACGAAGCGACAGACAAACAGCTGCGTAACATGGTGATCGTCGGTTCTCTGATCCCATTAGTGTGTTACTTGTGTTGGTTATTTGCTGTGGTAGGTAACTTGAGTGAAGAGCAATTCAGAAGCTTCAAGAACGTATCAGATTTGATGGCGGCGTTTGAGGCTCAATCTCCTTGGGTAGGTAACGTGCTTTCTACCTTCACAGGTTTAGCCTTGCTGACTTCTTTCTTTGGTGTGGCAATGGCGCTGTTCAACCAGAACAAAGACATGTTCAACCAAAACACAGCGGTAACGTACTGCATTAGCTTCATCTTACCGTTGGCGGGTTCACTGCTTGCAGCAGACAAGTTCCTACAAGTGCTGAACTATGCTGGCATCATCTTAGTATTCTTAGCCGTGTTTGTTCCTTTGGTTATGGTTCACAAGCAGCGTTTTATGAAAGTAGCTGATGACCGATACCGAGCAGAAGGTGGCAGCGCAATGATGTTGTTCTCATTGCTGTTTGGTTGCTTCTTGCTTATCTCGCAAGTGATCTAGTTCTTTGGTCCATTATCTAAGATGCGAATCGAGCATCTTAGATATAAGTGACCAGAATTCAGATACAAAAAAAGGAACGCATCGGCGTTCCTTTTTATTATCTGCTCGTTACCAAGCAAGCTCTGTTAAGTGTTGGCTTGTTAACTTATGCTGGCCAATAAACGAATACGGACTAGCAAACCAACGTTAACTAACAAACGAATGCTAATTAACAAACAACCTTAACAGCCAAACCACCTTGAGAAGTCTCACGGTATTTAGCGTTCATGTCTTTACCTGTTTCTAGCATCGTTTCGATAACTTTATCTAGAGAAACAGTAGGAGCAGAAGAACGACGAAGTGCCATACGAGTCGAGTTGATTGCTTTAACTGCAGCAATGCCGTTACGCTCGATACATGGTACTTGTACTTGGCCAGCAACTGGGTCACACGTTAGACCTAGGTTGTGCTCCATACCGATTTCTGCAGCCATACATACTTGCTCAGGGCTACCACCCATAAGTTCAGCAAGACCAGCAGCAGCCATAGAACATGCCACACCAACTTCACCCTGGCAGCCGACTTCAGCACCAGAGATAGAAGCGTTACGCTTGTAAAGACCACCGATCGCGCCAGAAGCTGCGAAGTAACGGATGTAATCTTTCTCTGTCACTGTTTGGATGAACTTATCGTAGTAAGCCAATACAGCAGGGATAATGCCACATGCGCCGTTTGTTGGTGCCGTTACTACACGACCGCCAGCTGCATTTTCTTCGTTTACTGCGAAAGCAAACATGTTTACCCAGTCAACAACCGACATTGGATCATTGGTTGTTTTTTCTGAAGTCATTAGCTGTTGGCGAAGTGCTGCTGCACGGCGAGGAACACGTAGTGGACCAGGCAGGATACCTTCAGTATTCATACCGCGCTCCATACATTCACGCATCGTTTTCCAGATGTTCGCGAAGTAAGTACGAGACTCTTCGTCTGAGTGGAAAGCCGCTTGGTTTTTCATAACCAGTGTACTGATAGAAAGGCCGCTTTCTTTACACTGATTAACCAGCTCTTCAGCTGTTGTGAATTCGTAAGGTGCTTTAATTGGGTTTTCTTCTTCTTTGCCGAAGTTCTCTTCGTCAACGATGAAACCGCCACCAATTGAGTAGTACGTTTTTGAGTATGCAACTTCGTCACCAATCCAAGCGTGAATGCTCATGCCGTTCTCGTGTAGAGAAAGGTTGCTAGTGTGGAAGTTCATACCGCCATCGCGTGGGAACGATACTGTATGACAGTGCATGCCAACAGGAAGGCGCTCAGTTTCTTCTACGCGAGCAATGAAGCCAGCAATAGAATCGATATCAACACGCTCAGGAGTATTGCCAGCAAGACCCATGATGATTGCGATATCTGTGTGGTGACCTTTCCCTGTCAGTGATAGTGATCCATATACGTCCACGGTGATTTTAGTGATGTCGCGCAATTTTCCCATTGAACGTAGGTCATCAATAAATTCTTTACCCGCTTTCATTGGTCCAACTGTGTGTGAGCTCGATGGACCAACACCGATTTTATAGATATCAAATACACTAATCATAGCGATTACCTCAAAAAGAGAGCCTCCCAAGGGGAGTAGGGAGGCTCATTTATTATCATTATATTTTGTGTCTAATCTCGCGATATAAGATGAAGCACATCTTATAAAAAGGGCTTGAGATTAAAGAGCGCCGTAGATTACAGAACTAATAGCCGCTAGACCACATAAAGCTGTAAAGATTTGTACAGGCGCTGAAGTTTTGTACTTAGCCATTGCTGGTACTTTGTTCATTGCGAATACAGGCATTAGGAACAGGATAGCTGCAATCATTGGAGCACCCATTGTTTCAATCATACCTAGGATGCTTGGGTTAACTACCGCAACAATCCAAGTTGTAATAACGATGAACGCTAGAGATGCTTTTTCAATCTTGCTTACTGAAGAACCAGAGCGAGATTTGATTAGACCAACAAGACCTTCGTGAGCACCAAGGAAGTGACCAAAGTAGCTTGAAGTAATTGCCGCGAACGCTACTAGAGGACCCATGTAAGAGATAAGTGGAGACTCGTGAACGTTAGCTAGGTAAGAAAGAACAGAGATGTTCTGTGCTTGTGCTGTTGCTAGTTGCTCTGGAGATAGAGAAAGTACTACAGAGAATACGAAGAACATTACAAAGCCCATCAGCATCATTGCTGCGCCGCCAGTAATTTGGTCAGTTTTCTTAACTGCGTCTTCACCGTATACACGACGTTGCTCTTTAGAGAACTGTGAAATGATTGGGCTGTGGTTGAAAGAGAACACGATGATTGGAATAGCAAGCCAGATAATAGAAGGCATTGTTGACCATTCTGGGCTTACATCCATCATTGAAGTGTTCCAGTCAGGAACTAGGTAGAAAGATAGTGCTAGTAGGATGAATACTAGTGGGTAAACCATCGCTGAAGTTGCTTTAAGCATCAGCTCTTTACCGAATACAACACCTGCTGTCATAGCAAGGATAAGTGCACCAGAAAGAAGAGGACGTGGAATTGATTCCATACCCATTTGGTTTACTAGGAAAGAGTCAACTGTGTTTGTGATACCAACACCGTAGATAAGAACGATCGGGTAGATAGCGAAGAAGTAAGCAAAAGTAATAATGTTTGCGCCAGTCTTACCGAAGTGCTCTTCAACTGTGTCTGTAATATCAGCTTCAGGGTTTTTAGCAGACAGTACGAAACGAGCTAGAGATTTGTGTGCGAACCAAGTCATTGGTGCCGCGATTAAAGCTAGGATAACTAATGGCCAAAAACCACCCGCACCAGCTTTGATTGGAAGGAATAGTACGCCAGCACCAACTGCTGTACCGAATAGTGATAAACACCAGGTAAAATCTTTGTAGTTAAACTTGCTTGAATCTTTAACGGCATTTGCCGAAGAAGTTGTTGTGTTCATGTTAAATTACTCATTTTTTGGGAACAGGAAATAAGTCGGGGCTAATTCTGCAGAATTTTCTTCTACAAAAAATAGATCTAAATCATGTAATGAAACGGCGTGTCACATGATATGCGAAAAACGGATTTTTGATCACGAAAATAGCGTGCCACAGGTGATTTATGCTTATGCTTGGTATTAGTTTTATTAATGCGAAAGGAGGTGTTGTATAGATTTATACCAGGGAAACGTTTGCGTAAAATTGCATTAATAAATCTGTTCCATGGAAAGACTGCTTTTTGTTAACAGAGATTAAACAAAACGTAGTTGCTATGTAATTTGTTGCACTACATGTTGCTGCAGTGATTGAATGATTTGCGCCGTAACGCCCCAAATTAGGTGCTCTTGGAAGGGCATCGCAAAAACACGATGCTTGATTTGTTTGAAGTTAACAGTGTGGCTGTGTAACTTGGCTTGGTCTAAAACATAGGTAGCGGGTACCTCAAAAATTGAGGCAACTTCGTTTTCATCAATGATGGCTTTATAGTCAGGATCGACCATGGCAACAATCGGCGTCACAGAAAATTTACTAATAGTACTCAATGCAGGTAATTGCCCAACAATTTTAACTTGATCCGATCGAATTCCCACCTCTTCATGGAGCTCTCTTAGTGCAGTAAATTGCATAGAAGGGTCAGAAAGTTCGTGTTTACCTCCAGGAAAGCTGACCTGGCCGGGGTGATGCTTTAAATGAGCGGCTCTTTTAGTAAAAATGACATGTAAACCATCTTCTCTTTCAACTAAACCTACCACCACCGC
This sequence comes from Vibrio sp. TMPB1044, assembly GCF_030442075.1. Lineage (NCBI taxonomy): Bacteria > Pseudomonadati > Pseudomonadota > Gammaproteobacteria > Vibrionales > Vibrionaceae > Vibrio > Vibrio sp. TMPB1044. The sequence goes on from NZ_JAUJED010000019.1 coordinate 43,624, forward strand.
CGCTTTACGTAATTGATCGCCATTGATATGCGAAACACGCTCTACTGACTCTGGGTGATAGCCAACGGTAGGGTTAAGTTGGAATTGTTGAAGGAAGTTTTCTTTATTCATATCAAGCCAATATATTGATTGTTATGATTTTAAGTATAGACATAACAGTGGGTTGATTACCAATACTGAGTTTTTCTTCATTTACTTTCCCTCTTTAATTATGAATTGGGCGTCATGAGGGGTTGTTTACCGATGAATCTCCTCGAAATGACGATTTTTGCTATATTCAATATGTGTATACAGGCGAGCAAGCGTTATCCATGTCATAAAATTGGGGGACGAAACGTAGATTTTTCGTTTAAGAATTTGATAACAATAACTTAGTGGCCCATTCTAAAAAGAAATAGAAGAAAAGGTATGAGATGAAAGGAATCATATTCACCGAATTTTTAGAGCTTGTTGAAGACAAGTTTGGTTTAGAGCTTTTGGAAGAAGTTCTAGAAATGTCAGAAGATGAAGGGATCTACACGTCCGTTGGTAGTTATGATCACAGAGATCTGGTTAAGCTCATCATTAACTTGAGCAAAAAAACGGATATCGATGCTGCAAGCTTGCAACGCGTTTTCGGGCAGTCTGTATTTAAGAACTTACTCGCCTCTTTACCTAATAAAGCGAGCCTTGCTCATAGCAATACCACCTTTCAATTTATTCAGCACGTAGAGCGCTACATTCACGTTGAAGTGAAGAAGCTCTATCCGGATGCTGAGCCACCTGAATTCAGTTTTATTACTACGACCGAAGCACAACTTGTTTTTGACTACAAAAGCGCAAGGTGTATGTCTCACGTTTGTTTAGGGCTTATCGAAGGGTGTTCTGAATACCATGGTGAATCTATTGTGGTAGAAATGACGCCACAAAATGATGACCAAAGCGTGGTTAGGTTTAATCTCAAAGTAGAAAAGTGATATGGATCTGGTATCAGCCCTAGAGAAAAAGCTTAAACGTCAAATTGCTTCACGGAAAGTGGCCGAAGCATTGTTGGAACAAAAAAGTCTCGAACTGTTTGAGGCAAACCAACAACTTGAGCTTGCGCTGCGTCAGTTAGAAAAGCGCTCCAACGCAAATTTACGTCGGATTGAATTCCAAGAACAGATTGATAACCTGTTGATTGATTTCGGTCGTACATTTCTTATGAATGATCTAGACGATGTCATGTTGTCACAGTTGACGACGAATGTGACCAACAGTTATTTGATTGAAGGCAGTCGCTTGATATTGCCTCCAAAATTACTTCCTCAGCTAAAAACCTACGACTATGGCGATGAAGCTGTCGAGGTACTAGATCAAGATATTCAAGAGCCTCATTGGCAAGGCTGCCTACTTACCGTGCCGTTAGAGGTAGAAAAGGTGATAGTCGGTGCGTTAATAGTGAAGGTCAGGTTGTTAGATCAAGACTATGAATTTATACAGAGTCAACTGGTGTTGGTGACTGATCTTATCTGTAGTGCACTAACTCATCAGCTTGCTATTAATCGAAATGTTGAATCGCGTAAACGAGCAGAGGAGTCCGAAAGGGCAACCCGTGATTTTGTCGCGATGATTAATCACGAATTAAGAACCCCTCTTAATGGCTTACTCGGTAGTGCTGAACTGATCAGTGATACAGAATTAAGTGGATCTCAGCGTGAGATAGTGAATAACCTGAGCCAATCTGGAGAGTTTCTCAGAACCATCATTAATGACCTACTGGATTACAGTAAAATCAATGCGGGAATGTTGGAGTTAATACCGAAGAAGTTCGCGCTCCATGATCTGAGAAATACTATTGATAGTATTTTTACCAATCGAGCGCTTGAAAAGCAGCTTCAGTTTGAAGTCAACGTATACAAAGGTGTACCGAGCCACTTCTATGGTGACTTAGAGCGTATTACTCAACTGTTCGTAAACCTGATTGGAAACGCAATCAAGTTCACGGCTCAAGGTCATGTGAATGTTGAGATCAAATGGCTGAAAGACCAATTTATCTTTTCCGTTGAGGACACTGGAGTCGGGATCGCTCAATCCGCTTATAAGACACTGTTTGAACCTTTTACTCAGGCCGATAATTCAAGTAGCCGAAATTATGAAGGCACAGGGCTAGGTCTGGCTATTTGTCGTAAGCTAGTTGGATTGATGCATGGTGATATTAGCGTGACCAGCATCGTGGGAAGTGGGACGACTTTTACTATTGCGCTGCCTTTGCAGGTAATCGATGTTTCTGATGAAAACAGTCGAGTGTCGCAAAATACTGAATCAGATGTCGGCTTGTCTTTATTAAAAGTGCTGGTGGTTGATGATATTAAGATGAACCAGATCATCATCCAACAGATGTTGCGTAAGCACAAGATAGAGCCTGCTATTGCCAGCAATGGAGTCGAAGGGCTAGAGCTTGCTTCAGGTAATGAATATGACATAGTGTTTATGGATTGCAGAATGCCAGTCATGGACGGTTTTGAAGCGACAGAGAAGCTTAGAGAGAAGGGTTACGTTAAATCTATTGTGGCACTCACCGCCGGAACGACGCTAGAAGAGCGCGAACGTTGTATTCAGTGTGGGATGGACGACATTCTTAGTAAGCCTTATACAGCTATCGACCTTAAAGAAATGCTCAAGAAGTGGGGTGCTTCTGCTGTGAAGGTCGTTTAAGCCACGCTAATAACGAGTGATTAATTGTGAACCCCCTGATTTAGAAACTAAAAAAACCGAAGTGATTTTGCGATCCTTCGGTTTCTTGTTATATCGAGTTTTTGCTAGTTGCAAAGCTGCGGAATGGCGATTAATGACGCTATGCTTAGCAATCTTCAAGTATCGGTAGAATTCGACTCAGCTTATCCAGTGTTTCTTGGTATTCAGAAGCACAATCACTATCAAATACCACACCACCGCCAGCCCAAGCATAAAGCGTATTGTTCTCTGCCACCAAAGTACGAATAGTAATGCTTGTGTCCATTCTGCCATTTCGGCTGATGTAACCAATACTGCCGCAATACGCTGAACGTCGATGCGGCTCTAATTCCTCAATGATCTGCATAGCGCGAACCTTTGGTGCGCCGGTAATTGACCCGCCAGGAAAACAAGCTCTCAGAAGGTCAGTCGCTGAATATTGGTCATCAAGGTCAGCTCGTATCGTGCTAACCAAGTGATGCACAGCAGGGAAGCTCTCAATATCGAACAGCTTTGGCACATGAACCGTGCCCGGTTTTGCCACTCGGCCAATATCGTTGCGAAGAAGATCGACGATCATCAAGTTCTCTGCCTGATCTTTATCGGCGCTTGCTAGGTCCTGCGCGTTAGCGTCATCAATCACGTGGTCGTCAGAACGAGGTCGTGTGCCTTTGATTGGCTTGGTTTCAATCACATTGTCTTTGAGTTCTAAGAAACGCTCTGGCGAAACGCTGATGATTGCGCAGTCGGCCAAACGGATAAAGCCAGAAAAGGGCGCTGAGTTGTACTGCTCAAGCTTTTCGTAAGCCAGCCATTCACTGCCTTGGTATTGGGCATTGAAGCGCTGAGCCAAATTAATCTGATAGCAGTCACCGGATAACAGGTACTCTTGAACACTATCGAACTTGGTCGCGTAGCGCTCTTCACTCATATTGGATTGCCACGGCGCGGTTAATCCAAAGGGCGCATGTGTTACGTTTGATTGAGCCATTTTCTGTATCAGCCAATCATGATGTTCATCGATATTGCTGCCGACAATACACGCCGTTTTCAATTTGTGGTCAACGATCACTGCCCATTCATACAAGCCAACCGCCATGTCAGGTGCTTCAATATCACGCTTTGCGAGTGAAGGAAGTGTCTCTACTCTGCGCCCTAAATCATAACTAAAGTAGCCTAAAGCGCCGCCAACAAATGGCAACTCAGCGTGCTCTTTAGTCGCAGGTAATAACTGTTGCTGATATTGGTCGAGTAGTTCGAAAGGATCAGAGTCTGAAACCTCGCACGTTTCATTAACATTAACGGTTGTTTCTGCACCGATTGTCTCGAAGGTGGCGATGGGTTGAGCAACTAAAATATCGTATCGACTATCAACGTGGCTTTCTGAAGCGGAGCGTAATAGCATAGCCCACGGCAGGTTTTCAATATGGGAAAACAGCTGTTTAGCTAAAGTTGATTGATATTCAAGCGGCTTGATTTGGGTAGAGCGAAATTCGTTGTTATTCATTTGTTTAATTTGTGACAAAGAGTTCGATCACTGCATGGCGTGTGAGAGGAAGCAAGAGTATCATAAATTGAAAATAAAATGGGTTCTTGATTAGAACGGAGTAATCCAAGTGGTTTAGTTTAAAGCTATGCAAGCGATTGCTAAAGCAACTAAATACAGCTCAACACAATAAAAAGCTAAACCACCTAATTCGATTTGGCATATATAGCCAAGCTGTGAACCCACATGGAACCAGAACAATAAAGAGGCATGCAATGACGGTTATTCGTAAGCAAGATGTGATCAGCAGTGTCGCTGACGCACTTCAGTACATTTCTTATTATCACCCTTTAGACTTTGTCCAAGCCCTAGAAAAAGCGTACGAGAAAGAAGAGAGCCAAGCAGCAAAAGATGCTATCGCTCAGATTCTTATTAACTCGCGCATGTCTGCGGAAGGCCATCGTCCAATTTGTCAGGATACGGGTATTGTTACTTGTTTCGTGAACATCGGTATGGATGTTAGGTGGGAAACGGATCAAACAGTACAACAGATGGTTGATGAAGGCGTTCGTCAAGCTTACAACAACCCAGACAACCCATTGCGTGCATCTGTCCTAATGGACCCTGCAGGTAAGCGTATTAATACAAAAGATAACACACCAGCGGTTGTCCACATTAATATGGTTCCAGGCAACAAAGTTGAAATTCAAATCGCGGCAAAGGGCGGCGGTTCTGAGAACAAAACCAAGATGGTTATGCTGAACCCTTCTGATGATATTGCAGAGTGGGTAGAGAAGACGCTACCAACAATGGGCGCTGGCTGGTGTCCACCGGGTATGCTTGGTATAGGCATCGGAGGTACAGCTGAGAAAGCAGCAGTGCTAGCGAAAGAATCTTTGATGGAACACATCGATATCCAAGAGCTTATCGAGAAAGGTCCAGAGAACGCAGAAGAAGAGCTTCGTTTAGACATCTTCAACCGTGTAAACAAACTGGGTATTGGTGCACAAGGTCTTGGCGGTCTAACGACTGTGGTTGACGTCAAAATCAAAACAGCGCCAACGCATGCAGCCTCTAAACCAGTATGTTTGATCCCGAACTGTGCAGCAACGCGTCACGTTCACTTCACACTAGACGGTAGCGGCCCTGCAGAGCTAACACCACCTAAGCTAGAAGAGTGGCCAGACATCACTTGGGAAGCGGGCGCAAATACACGCCGTGTTAACCTTGATGAAGTGACTAAAGAAGACGTACAAGAGTGGAAGACCGGCGAAACGGTTCTTCTATCTGGCAAGATCTTAACAGGTCGTGATGCTGCTCATAAACGTATTCAAGGCATGCTAGAAAGCGGCGAAGGCTTACCTGCTGGCGTTGATTTCAAAGGCAAGTTCATTTACTACGTGGGTCCTGTTGATGCTGTAGGTGATGAAGCGGTAGGTCCTGCTGGCCCAACAACGTCTACTCGTATGGATAAGTTTACCGACATGATGCTGAACGAAACTGGCATTATGGGTATGATCGGTAAAGCGGAACGTGGTCCTGCAACGGTTGAATCAATCAAAGAACACAAAGCGGTGTACCTAATGGCGGTTGGTGGTGCAGCTTATTTAGTCGCGAAAGCAATTAAAAAAGCACGCGTAGTTGCGTTTGAAGATCTCGGTATGGAAGCGATTTACGAGTTTGAAGTTGAAGATATGCCAGTAACGGTAGCAGTTGATTCTAACGGCGTGAACGCACACCAGATCGGCCCTGACACGTGGAAAGTGAAGATTGCTGAAGCTGAGAAAGCGTAATTAACCGAAGCCAAAAAATCGTAATTGTCGCTAACTTCAGCGTTTGAATTGCAATTTTTGACAGAAAGTTGAAGACAAAAGTGCAGCATTATCTGCACTTTTGTCATATTATCAATGATATAGTGATAAACACATAGTTTGATATAAGAACATAGGAGAGAGGAATGCCTCGTTTTATTCAGATCCTACAGATTATCTTGGCAGTGGTGATTGGTGCTTTTGTTGGCTACGACCTGATCTTGAAAGGGATTAGTATCTTTGATAATAAATACGTGACGATTACTTGTGCGCTTTGGCTAATTGCAGAGATTGCACTGTTTGTTATCTACAAGTTGATTGAAGACGATTAAACGTCGGATATCGTGCAAAAATTTTAAAGCCCCTGATTATGAATGTAGTCAGGGGCTTTTATTCATCTAGCATTAAGAATGTGTATTGCATACTAATCACCATAAGCATAAGCATAAGCATAAGCATACAATCTATCCCATCTGGGAAAGAACATAGGCTTGCCTCGCTATTATCATAATCAGCTAGCCTAATTATCACGGAGTCGTTCAAATGAAACACCTAACTCAAGAAATGAGTGACTTTATAAGCAGAGGAACGGATTCTCATATTCGAGTAGCGGTCACGGGGCTTTCTCGTGCGGGTAAGACAGCATTCATTACTTCGCTGGTTAATCAGCTTCTTCATACGTCTACCCATAAAAACCTACCACTGCTTGCATCGGCGAGAGATGGAAGAATTATTGGTGCAAAGCGGATCCCTCAACACAACATGATGATTCCACGTTTCTCATATGATGAAGCGATGGAGTCGTTGAATGCACAGCCACCAGAATGGCCTGTGCCAACGCGTGATGTCAGTGAGATTCGTCTAGCTATCAAATATAAGCCAGCGAAGGGCGCAAAAAAACTACTGAGTAAAAACAGCACCCTTTATCTCGATATTGTCGATTACCCAGGCGAATGGCTGCTTGATTTACCCTTACTGGATATGGATTTTGAAACCTGGAGTCATTCTCAATTCGCTGCGTTGAAAGGGGATAGAGAAACCTACTCGCAAGAGTGGAACGTAATGCGTGGTGATATCGACTTGCTAGCAGAAGCGGACGAAAAGAAACTGGTCGCGATTGCCGATAGCTACACCCAGTACCTTCATACTTGTAAAAGTAACGGACTGCATTGGGTACAGCCGGGTCGATTCGTATTACCCGGTGAGCTTGAAGGCGCGCCTGTGCTGCAATTCTTCCCGTGTATCGCACCTGAGGGTAAGTTCTCAAAAACAAGTAACTATGCGGTACTGAAAGCGCGTTATGAAGAGTATCAACAGAAGGTAGTGAAAGCGTTCTACAAGAATCACTTCGCGACGTTCGACAGACAAATCGTGTTGGTGGATTGCTTGCAGCCACTCAATGCGGGTTATGACTCTTTCATGGATATGCGTGGTGCACTTGAACAGTTATTGAAGAGCTTTAAGTACGGTCGAAGCAATATCTTAAGACGCTTATTCGCGCCGAAGATCGACAAGATCTTGTTTGCAGCCACTAAAGCTGACCACGTGACACCGGATCAACATCCGAACTTGGTGTCACTGTTACAACAGATGGTGCATCCGGCTTGGCAACAAGCGGCGTTTGAACACATAGACATGAGTTGTATGAGTATCGCGTCTATTCAAGCGACCAGTGCGGGTTATATCTCGTCGGGCTCAGACAATGTTCCGGCGTTGCAAGGTGTGACTTTGGATAATGTCTCTCAAACCATGTATCCGGGAGAAGTGCCGCGTAAGTTGCCCAATAAACAGTATTGGGAAAGCAACCAGTTTGATTTCACGAGCTTTAGGCCGATGGAGCAACATTCCGATGAGCCTTGCCAACACCTAAGAGTCGACAAGGTTTTAGAGTATCTCATTGGCGACAAGTTGAAGTAATTGAGGCAATCAAAATGAGTGAATTAAAAACAAAGCAGGTCTTTAATGAACCGTTGAAGACCTCTTTTGATGAGCAAGATAAGAACGAAGTTGGCCCGGATTTAGGCGCTCAACAACTGTTCACAGAGCAAGAAAAATTTGTACCTGTCGCACCACAAGTGGAAACTGACCTTGATGGTGAAGCTGAGCAGCAATTGGAACAGGTGATTCGACCGAACAAAACGAAGAAGTGGTTTGGAACGGGCTTACTGGTCGCTTTTTCTGGCCTAGTTGGATGGCAGGCAATTGATTCGGTCATAATCGCGATTCAAACTGCCGATTGGCTTGCGTTGGGTTGGGCTGGCTTTATTGCTGCCATTGCTTCATTGGGTTTAGGCGCAATAGGCAAAGAGCTATGGAAACTGCGCTCGCTTAAAGATCACTTTAGTGTGCAAGAGCAGAGTGAAGAGCTCTTGCAAAGCCAAAGTGTCGGCAAGGGTAAAGCGTTCTGTGAAAACATCGCAAAGCAGGGCGGCATTATTGCTGAGTCTCCAGCTTACGATAAATGGCGAAACAGCATTAACCCAGCACACAGCGATGCTGAAGTGTTGGATATGTACGATGCTCTGGTTGTCGCCCAGCAAGACAAAGTGGCGACTCAAATTGTCACTAAGTTTTCAACCGAATCGGCTGCTTTGGTTGCAGTGAGTCCATTGGCGGCGGCTGATATGTTGCTGGTGGCGTGGCGTAATTTCACTATGATAGATAAGCTTGCTGATGTGTATGGCATTGAGCTTGGCTACTGGTCTCGCATTAAGCTGTTTAAGTTGGTATTAATCAACATGGCAGCAGCAGGGGCGAGTGAACTCGCGATAGACGCAAGTATGGATCTCGTCTCGATGGACTTAGCTGGTAAAGTCTCAGCTCGAGCAGGTCAGGGCTTAGGTGTCGGTATTCTGACTGCTCGATTAGGGTTAAAAGCCATGACATTGCTTCGCCCAATGCCTTGGCATAACGAGCGAAAAGTAAAACTGGCAGACCTCCGCAAAGCCGTTCTTTTAGAAATAAAGCGTATTACTCTCAAATAAAGCATTGAAAGCTCAATAGTTTGAGAAGAAGAGTAAACATATGTTTACTCTTCTTCTTGACTGAACTCAGAGCTTAATCCACACTACTGTCAACTTATCCTGACACCTATAATAGGACTATTTGTGCGTCTTGAAGTATTGTGTGAAGACAGACTCGGCTTAACGCGTGAGTTGCTCGATATCTTGGCCTCAAAAAGCATTGATTTAAGAGGAATCGAAATTGATGTTAAAGGCATTATCTACCTAAACTGCCCTGATATCGATTTTGATGCTTTTAGTGAACTTATGGCTGAAATTCGCCGAATTTCAGGTGTGAAGGATGTACGTAAAATCCAATTTATGCCAAGCGAAAGGCATAATACCGAGCTGATTGCTCTGCTGGCAAACCTACCTGACCCTGTTATTGCGATTGACCTTAAAGGCTCAGTCGATATGGCTAACCACGCTGCGTTGAACCTCTTCAACAAGCAAGAAGACGAAGTGATCGGTGAACCACTAGCGACGTTTGTTCCTAGCTTTAACTTTGCTCGCTGGATCGAAGGTGATGTAACGCGCCATCGTGAAGTTGTCGTGTTGGATGGTTTAGATTTCTCTATTGAGATCCTGCCGATTTACCTTGGTGGTGATGTCAACGAAGCGGTACTGGCGAGCGCAGTAATGACGATTCGTTCTTGTAACCAAGAGATGAACTCGCCAGATTCAATCCCAGAACAGAACAACCTAGGTTTCGAACATTTTGTTGGTGTCTCTAATCGCCATAAAGCCTTGATCAGCCAAGCTAAGAAATTGGCTATGCTGGATCAGCCTCTATTAATTGAAGGCGATACAGGTACAGGCAAAGAGATGTTGGCGAAAGCGTGTCATAACCGTTCTAATCGTTCTTCTTTCCCATTCTTGATTCTAAGCTGTGCATCGATGCCTGATGACGTAGCGGAAACGGAATTGTTTGGTCATGCGCCGGGTTCATTCAACCATGAGCAAGGTCATAAAGGCATTTTCGAGCAAGCGAATGGCGGTACGGTATTTTTAGATGAAATTGGCGAGATGAGCCCGCATCTACAAATCAAACTGCTGCGTTTCTTACAAGATGGTTCATTCCGTCGTGTTGGTGAAGAAGAAGAGATGCACGCTGATGTTCGTATTATTGCATCAACGCGTCATCGTCTTTCTGAATTAGCAGACTCGGGTTCGTTCCGTGAAGATTTGTTCTATCGCTTGAATGTACTGACTCTGTCTATTCCAGCATTGCGTGAACGCTCAAACGACGTAGCACCGCTGTTGGAATTGTTCGTTGCAAAGTACGCGCAGCAATTAGGTATGTTAAAACCAAAACTGACTCAAGAGTTAATCGACCAGCTTGGTAATTACCAATGGCCGGGCAACATTCGTCAATTGGACAACATGGTTCTTCGTGCGCTAACAGAGTTGGACTCAGACACACTAACGGTTGAGCAATTCCATTTGCCACAGCTTGAAACAATGACAGCTGGAATGGCGAACCTGAGCTTAGACGGCTCGCTCGATGAAATCATGAAAGACTACGAATCTCAGATTCTAGAAAAGCTTTACCAGTCTTTCCCATCAAGTCGTAAGCTTGCAAAGCGTTTGAATGTATCTCATACCTCAATTGCGAATAAGCTTCGTGACTACGGTATCAGAAAGAACTGATCGAATAAGAACAAGATTATGGAAGATTTGAGCACACCGGAACGCATTTACAAGCGAGATGGGAATCTGATTTTGCGCACCGCTGAGATAGACGATGCAATTATGATCAGTGAGTATTTTCAGGTTAACCGAGAGTACCTGAAACCTTGGGAGCCAATTCGCGAAGATGCATTTTTTGATAGAACGGGCTGGGCACAGCGCCTGATTAAGTTAAACGAGCTTCATAAAATGGGGCTTGGTTACTATTGTTTATTGATTAATGCGGACTCTAACGAAATGTTAGGGACTATCTCGTTCAGTAATTTGTCTCGTTTCCCGTTCTACGCGTGTAACGTTGGCTACTCATTGGCTCAAAGTGCACAAGGCCACGGTTACATGCGCAGAGGCTTGAATATGGCCAAAGACTACATGTTTGATGTGCAGAACATGCATCGCTTAATGGCGGGCTACATGCCTCACAATGAACGCAGTGCGAGCGTATTGGAACATCTTGGTTTTGTTCGAGAAGGCTTTGCCAAAGACTACTTACAGATTAACGGTAAATGGGAAGACCATGTACTGACCGCGTTAGTTAACCCAAACTGGGAAGACAAACGTAATGTTTAAATAAATAGTATTTAAGCGCACAAGCTAACAACGAATTTAAAGGCAGCGAATATCAAGCGATTAGACATCGCCGCTGTATCAAAAAAGAACATATAGGCATGGTAGATCCATCAGCCTGAGAAGATATTTGAGGAATTTTGATGTCATACACAACTTTGGACGAATACCAAAGAAAATGGATTTTTACTCACCAGTCAATGCCACTGCCAGCTGAGGACTTGGAAAAGATTAAACCAATGACACAGGCGAGAGCATCTCAGTTCTGGAAAGAGAACGTGAGCCCTCAAAGCCCAGATGCAGAACGCCTAAGCTCACAAGACTGGCCAAGCAAAGCATCGAACTGGAATGAAGAGATCAGCTGGATGGCGCATTGGGAAGCGGATGAGCCTGAAATGCCAGAAGAGATTCTTAATTTTATCGATTGGCAAGATGATGTAACTGTTTATTTTTGTTACGAAAAATACAATGTTCTTGAAACCAAATGGGCGATTTTCAAGAAGCATTGGAAAAACTTTTTGTTCTACGATGACGGCCCAATTTTATTAGGTCGCCGTCGCTCAGAAGCACTTTGGTTTGCAACAAACGGCACTGTGAAAATCGGGAACCGAGCATAAGCTGTAGAACGAGTTACAAGCTATAGAAAAGCGAGCCTAGAGCTCGCTTTTTTGTGCCTGATGATCGCTGAGGATCGTCGATAACGTAATCTGTTTTGCAACTTGTTTTTCGTGGTGTTTGTAGCTGCGTTAAAACAATAAAATTCCAAAATTGAGATCTCTATCCCATTGGTAACATTGAGGTTTTGTCTCTATTAACTATATTTATAGTACTGCCTTAGTGGAGGTGAAGTATTATGATTTGGGATACTCTCGAACGTGTAAATAAACTTCGCAAGGAAGCAATGGAAGATCCAGAGTTTTTGGATTCAGCAAAAATGCATGAGGAATGGCTTTTAAGCGAAACTCATAATCAATCAAATAAAGGAGCTAAAGAGAAGAAACCGAAAAAACTATCTGACATTTATGAGAATACGGATTTTCCTATCAACCCAACTGGAACTAAACATTAACAATGATTAACTGCAATACGGCTAAGGCTCTTAACCCCAAAGCTGATTATCAACGACACATACCAGCCTTAACCTACCAATAAAAAAGCCACTTTCAACGAATCGAAAGTGGCTTTTTCTTTACTAGTCAGCACTCAAAATAACGAGTTTTAAAACTAGTTATTAATCAGGCTTAATCCACTTGGTAACGCATCACCAAACACACGCTTAGACTCGTTCTCAGAAAGCTCTGTTACTTCACTCACTAGCGTTAACCAAGACTCTGGCACCTTGCTTTGCTTGAGCTTCTCAATCACTTGATTGCGATAGTCGTCAGAGATATCAAACTGACGGTCACCGGTTTTACGACAAATCATCACCGCTGCAAAGGCGATCATTTGCTCTTTATGCCAGTTCTGTTCAAGCAGTTTAGGTAACCACTGTTCAGCTTGTTCTCTAGGAATCACGCTGTGTTGGCTACCATACAAAGGTGTTCTTGATGCTAATCGACCTAGCGCCCACCAGTGCGCTTGTTCAAATTGGTTATGATTAATCGCTTTGCTTAAGAACCAACTTGCCAGCAGTACTTTGTCTTCAACCTCAAGTTGCTCAAGCGACGCCGCTAAACGAACCATAGCTTCATAACCATTGTCTTGCGCATCTTTGGCTGTTTTGGGGTTCTTCATTGCACCTGGGTGAAGGTACTTAGCGATGTCTGCCAAGATACTTTCTTGCTGCTCTTGGTTTAGTCCACCAGCGACACGACGCCAGAATACCCACCAGTCCGTCCAACCTTGATGGTTCTTAAACTGAATGTTCTGTTGGTAAAGGCCCCAAATTTGTTCGATACGCCATGAGTCAGTCGGATCGCCAAAGCCAGGACGTAGCGAGTATCCCGCCAAACGCAGCCAGTTCTTCTCGTGTGCTTCTGAACGGCGGCGACGCTTACGACCTAATGAGAAGGTATCAAACAGGTGACGAAGGGTCGTGAAGTCCCATTCATCGCGTTTACCTAGTCGCTTCTCAAGATCTTTAGATAGTGTCTTGATCTCTTTCGATTCAGCACTCTTTTTGTTGCCACTGTAGAGGCGAGAAATCAACTCCTTGCACTCTTCCAATCTTGGATGAAGTGTGGAGGCATCAGATTCATCGCCTTGCTTGTTTCTCACTTCAAACTCGAGCAACCAACGCTTAGAGTCATCTTCTGTACTTACACACTCCATTTTCAGTGTGCCGACTTCCGTTAACTGACAAGCGAGTAAAACTTCGACGCGTTCTTTTTGGTTGGCTTGAAGCTCTGCAGTACCTGAGCCTTCCAAGGTCGAAATATAAGGTGGAAGAGGAGAGAACAAATCGGCATCCACATTGACCATCACGCCGTTTTGAATGGCGGTGTCGTGAGCAATTTGATCGTGTGTTGAAGTCAGTAGATTAAATCGTACTGGCTCACCTAAAGTCAGCGAGAAACGACGGCTGTTTAAGCGTATCTCTTGTCCTTCCTCAGTCCCCTTGGCAAGCAGACAAAGTGCTTTGCCCATCTTGTTCTTCTCTTGTAGATGCAAGAAGTAAGAACGAGCGGCACCGCCACCGATTTTCAGTTGCGCGCCACGGCGGGCTTTACCAAAGGCAACCGCGCCAAGGGCAACAGACCAATCTGGATGAGGGTTATCAAGCACTGTGATTGGAGAACCGTTCCAGTTGCCCAGTAGCTGAGTGATTCGCTCAGTGACCAATTCACTGTTGAACACACCACCATTGAGTAGTACGCCAACGGGAATTGCAGGTTTGGTGTCATCGAACTCAATCGAGTCTGAGTTTTCCAGAGCGGCTTTAGACACTTGTTGGTGAGTTGCTAGGAATTCTGCCACATGCTTACTCACCGCAGGGTCAGCCACGTAAGGCAGGCCAAATTCAACAACAGCACTGCGGCGTTTGTCTGGCACTTCTGTAAACTCAGAAAGCGGGAAGAAACCTTCCAATGCGATTTGATGAACTTCTTGTTTGGTTAAACCAATACTCTTAGTTCCGCCAAGTAGTTTAGAACCGCTACCTAGCATGGTGATCTTCACATCATCTGGTGCATTGGCAGAAAGCAGGCTCTCTTTTGCAGCGCGAGTCTGCTGAATCAGTTTGGTTAGGCTAGAGGCATTCAGCTTTTTGTTTTGATTGAAGCGTTGCTCAGCAAGGTGAGCAAGTGCTAAGTCGAGGTTGTCACCACCGAGCATCAAGTGTTCGCCAACGCCGATACGGTCGAGTGCGAGCTCGTTATTACCGTCGCTATTCGCATCGAACTTGGCTTCAATTAAGCTCAAGTCGGTGGTACCGCCACCAACATCACACACTAGAATCAGTGGGATCTGTTGAAGTTCATCTGCTGCGGTTTGTTGGTGACGTGCATACCAGTCATAACAAACGGCTTGCGGCTCTTCGAGTAACAGAATCTTACCTAAGCCTGCTAGTTCTGCTGCTTCGAGTGTTAGTTTACGTGCTGTCTCATCGAATGAAGCGGGAACGGTAACCACAACATCTTGGTCTTCAAGCTTATTGCTAGGATTACGGTAGTTCCATGCTTGGCGAATGTGATTCAGGTAGCTCGCACTCGCGACAACCGGCGATACTTTATCGACATCAGCTGCGCCTGCCCAAGGGAGAATATCGGAGTTACGGTCAACCGCTTGGTGCGATAACCAACTCTTCGCACTTGATACTTGGCGGCCTTCAACCTTAGCGCCCAATTCACGCGCCCATTCACCGACGATAACATTTTTGATATCGCCTTCAACTGGGCTTGGTTCCCACGGCATCGTCAGGTCTGAAGGGGAGATTTGACCTTGTGCTGGGTGGTAACGAAATGAAGGAAGTAGAGGCTTGCGAACCACTTCACCGGGGCCGATGAGTTGGTCAATATCGAAAAGAGAAACGGGAGCATGTTGTAGGTCGTCGTTGATTTCACAGTAAGCGACAACCGTATTCGTTGTGCCTAAGTCAATGCCGACTAAAAAACGAGGAGTTGCCATACAAAACCTTATTCTTCCAGAGTGATGACCAGTGTGTTTATAGATTTGGTCTTATTGTTGTTATTCGTATACGCCATTCCTGAGAAATAGGTAGGACTGGGTTGGAACGGTATTGATAAAATAACGGCACCCGCTAAGGTGCCGTTGATTCATTATGCTTCTTCGTTTAAGTCGTTGTTCGAATCTTCACGAACGTCGAACTCAACGTGCCATTTCTGACCGTTGTCAGTGGCAATTGCTTCTAGGTATAGAGTACCAAGCTCAGTAACGCGAGAAGCCAAAGTAACCGGAACCACTTCACCTTCGCGACGGCCTTCAGAAACAGGCAGTGTCACTTGGATTTCAGGAAGCTCATCTAGCTCTTCTGGCGCCCAGTGATCAAGGTGCGTACCGGCTTCATCTTCACGACGAGTTGTTGAACCGAAGAATTGGAAGTGAACAGGCTGACCAATCACTAGACCGAACTCTTGGCTAGGTACTTGAACGTTTGAGCCTTCTTCCATACCAAACGGTGCAACACATAGTGCTTCCATTGGAGGAGCCATACCTGGGATTGCTGGCATCGCGCTTTCGATTCCTACGTAGTAAGAAGATGCAATACCGCCACGGATACGAACGCCTTGACCACGACGTACTGCGCCGTAGTAAGAAGCACCACTTGCAACCGCAAGGTCTAGATCCAAACCTGAAAGTTGCTTCGCAAATTCAGCGTCAGCGTTGATCAACCACTCGTTGATCGTGTCTGAAAGACGATCAGCAAGTAGGTTAGATTTTAGAACACCACCGTTGAACAGGATTGCTGTTGGCTTGATGAAATCAGCCGCTGGCGCTTCTGACCCTTGCGCTTCTGTACCGGGCATACCGGGCATGTTTGCAAACGGATTGAAATCTTGTTGAGCCGTTTCGCTATTTCCAGAAAGCGCGTTCGCTTGCTTAGAAAGGAATGCAGCAATGTGACGAGTGATACCTGCGTCTTGAGCGTAAGGCAGACCCATTTGAGTCAGTGCGCCGCGCGTCTTTTGTACAGGGTGCTCAGTTACAGCAACTTTAGGGAAGAAGCCATCAACCAATGTCTGTTGTACTTCTTGCTGAGTCAGTTCTGTTTTCAGCGTCGCGCCAAGCAGTTTAGAACCACGGCTAGGTACTACGATTGGTACAGATTGCAGTTCAGCATCGTTTAGCAGTGCTTCTTTCGCATCACGACATGCGTGAGTCATTGCTTGAACCTGCCAAGGAGCCAGCTCTTTGCCTTCTTGAGCCAGTTTCATCTTCA
The DNA here is from genome assembly GCF_030442075.1 of Vibrio sp. TMPB1044. Classification (NCBI taxonomy): domain Bacteria; kingdom Pseudomonadati; phylum Pseudomonadota; class Gammaproteobacteria; order Vibrionales; family Vibrionaceae; genus Vibrio; species Vibrio sp. TMPB1044. The sequence goes on from NZ_JAUJED010000019.1 coordinate 60,208, forward strand.
AGCGGTAAGCAAGAGCCAAGTCCATGTTGTCGCCGCCCAGTAGGATGTGTTCACCTACTGCGATACGGTTCAGGCTCAGGTTACCGTCGTCTTGCGTTACTTCAACTAACGAAAGGTCGGTAGTACCACCACCGATATCGATAACAAGAACGATGTCACCAACGTTTACTTCATCACGCCATGTGTCGTTGCTGTTATCAATCCAGCTGTAAAGTGCTGCTTGAGGCTCTTCTAACAGCGTTAGATGAGTGAAACCAACATTACGTGCAGCTTCAGCTGTTAGGTCGCGAGCAGCAGGATCAAACGAAGCCGGAACCGTGATCGTAACATCTTGGTCTGCCAGTTTGTGTTCTGGATTAGCGTGGTTCCATGCGTCTTTAAGGTGCTCAAGGTATAGTTCAGTCGTTTTAAGAGGAGATACCTTTTCCACTTCTTCTGGGCTACCTGCAGGAAGGAATGCATCGCGACGGTTTACACCACCGTGGCATAGCCAAGATTTAGCACTTGCTACCAAACGGATAGGGGTTTTAGAACCAAGGTTACGCGCAATTGCACCCACTAGAGCTTTAGGCTCAGAAGACCAAGGAAGAACGCGAGAGCCCGCATTCATTTCATGTTCGTGCGGTTGGTATAGGAACGAGCCAAGTTGGCTGCGAGTTTCTACTGTACCTGGCGCCGTCAGTTGAGGGATTGGCATCACCTCTACACGAGCGTCTTCATTGTTTGTGTCGATGTAAGACAAAACGCAATGTGTAGTACCTAAATCGATACCAACACTGAACTTAGGTGCCTGATGTTGCTCTTGAGAAGATAGTGCTTGTGAATGCTCTTGAGCTGAATGACTTTGGTGTTCCATTATAGCTCCACCTCTGCCGGTGCAATCACAGATGCATCGTAGTTCTCAGCAAGCTTTGGCAGGTTCATATCAGTTGCTTTCCAACCTTTGTGAACCAGTGTGCCGTTGAATGGTGCATTGCCCGTTACGTTGCCTGTTAGGCGAATTTCTTGTGGGTTGAAACCTTCAACAACCGTGATACGAGTTTCTTCATCTTCGTTGCGGATGTGAGAAAGCGTTACGTAATCTGCTAATACTTTTTGGCCGCCAGTGTGAATAACACGTGCCGCTGCGCCCACTTCTTCATCAGAGAATGACGTCAGGTCTTCTTTTAGGAAGTCGATTAAGCGCGCTTCTTGCTGCATGATAGACAGTAATTGCATTGCTGAATCAGTCGGTGCGGTTGCTAGCTTAGATTCAACTTCTACTACTTTTTCGATAACACGTTCAACTTCGACAACTTTCTCTACTTCGACAATTTTCTCAACTGGCTTTTCAACTTCAACGATCTTTTCTACTGGTTTTTCTACAATTTTCTCAACCACTTTGGATTTACGAGAAACAGCAATTAGCAGTAGTAAAACGCTTGATGCAGTTAGGCCTGCGTGAAGCATATCAAACGTTTGTGGAATTAGGTTCAAATCAACGATCATAGTGATTTCTCTTTAAAATTGATTTAACGGTATATTCGTCGGTTCAAAGGAATATACAGATTGGAAAGAAACTCAATGGCACGAAGCCGAAATGGTCACTTTCAAGCTATAAATATGGATGGATACTAGCATATTCAAGGCCTAAGAGTGGTATTTAATGTTTTCAAACAAGTGGTTTTTGAGTGTGTTAGCTTGAAATTTAGTCGAGATTTGGTCGATTGTTAACCTGTGATGTGAGGGCGAAGTAAACTGTGCGCGATTTATGTCATTTTTAGGACGAAAACTTAAATGGAGCGTCATTCCCTTCCGTTATATACTTTTAGTTCATCGAAGCCTAATTGGAACCTTTATGCCACACACTACCGACCCACTAACAGGGTTGAAGAGACGAACGCTCCCACTGGTCGTGTTTTCGATCAGTTTTTTGATTACTGTGTTGTGTTTTATATTAGTCGCACTCAACCAAAACCGTGCGCTAAATATGAATCTGGATAGCTTTGCTACTCACCAGACACTGAGCTTGGAAGCGTTTATCGACAATGATGTGGCTTATATCGGCTCTGGGGCTAATTTTTTCTATTCTAACGAACCTGAAAACTGGGATAAATTTGATCGTTTTGCTCAGCAAACTATAAACGGCTCAAAAAGCTTAATCGGCTTGCAGTGGATGCAAAAAGTGGAGCCGGATGAGATTGCTGAACACACGGCTCAGATGAAAGAAAAGTATCCATCCTATAAGCTGTTCACCATCCCGAAGCATGAAGCAAAAACCTATGGCTACATCTTAGACGGTGAGCCGGCTTTTATTGCGACTGATTTGTATCCCAATACTGCTGCTAACGACAAGGTACTTGGCTTTTACTCTTCTCGTGAGCGATTCAAACGTGTTCTAGAAAACATCAAACAGACCCGCGAAGCGAATATTTCAGACAAGGTACGTCTGATACAAGACGGCCTAGATCAAGATACCCTAAAGAGCGGCATGTTGGTTTATCACCCTGTGTTTGAAGGCGAAAGTGATAACCTACTTGGTGTTGTGATTGGCGTGGTTCGCACAACTTACTACTTTGAGAACCTGTTAGCCTCTGCCGTCGGTGATATGGATGTTTACATTCGTGTTACTGACACGGGATTTGAAGCCGAAGATTCCCCAATTCTATTTGAAACCGCCGGGTATGAAGGTGTGACAGGGCATCACATTACTAAGACCATTGAATTGACCAATCGGGATTGGAAAATTGATTACAAAATAGATTCTTGCATCTCTTTTTATGGTTATCTCGTGTTAACAGGAATCGCGTTGGTTGGTACAACCATTTCATTACTACTTGCTTATATCGTGAATATGCAAATCCGTGAAAAAGAACGTCTATATCAAATGTTGGATGAAAGAACCGAAGAACTTCGCTTCTTAGCTAACCATGACAGCCTTACTGAAGTCTATAATCGACGTGCATTTAACAAGGAGTTAGAAAAGGTCACTGAATCTGGTCAATCGTTTAGTTTGATTGGGTTTGATGTAGATAAATTTAAAGGCATCAACGACCAATTTGGTCACCCCGCGGGTGATGCTTTGTTGATTCATGTGATTCAACTTATCTCCGTTAGCTTGAAGGAGGGCGATTATGTGTTCCGTCTCGGTGGTGATGAATTCAGTATCATTTCCAGCATATCAGACCATGAATCGTTAGCTCGATACCTGGAATGTATTCTTCGTACAGTGAGCCACTCTCATTGTGAGTACAAAGGCCAACAGTTAAATTGTACGTTGAGTATTGGTGCAACTATTCATTCGACAGAAAACATTGAAGAGATACTTCAGAAAACCGACAGTATGCTCTATCAAAGTAAGTTAAATGGTCGAGATCGCGTCACAATTGCAGGCTAAATGAGCACTTAGTGCGACTAGGGTCGAGTTCTTTATTAGGCTCATGTACAATTTCACGAAATTTTTGACGAGAGAATTAGGCGACGTATGAATCACAATCGAGTGGTGTGTTTCGATTTGGAAATGTGCTGTTGGAGCGAAGACGGTGTAGGAACAACAGGTGAGATCATTGAAGTTGGTCTTGCTGAGATTGATCTAGCATCTGGCACTATCGTGAAACGAGCACAATACTACGTTAAGCCAGAGAAAGACGAAGTCTCTCTATTCTGTGCCGAGTTAACGGGCATTACACCTCGAAAAATCGAAAAGCAGGGACGCCCATTAGAGTCTGTCATCAAGTCGATGATTAAAAATTTCGGTGGTCCAAAAAAAATCTATGCAGCGTGGGGACGTGACGACCTCATTTTACACAAAGAGTGTATCGAGAAAGGCATCGAGCCTCCGTTCAGTGAGTTCTTGAATATCGCAACGCTTTATCGAGTTCAGAATCGATTGAAAGACAAACGCATTGGTCACCGCGCCGCTCAAGAAGCGAAAAACATTGAGTGGGAAGGCCGTCAGCACTCTGGTTATGTTGATGCTTATAACTTGGCAAAGCTTGCGCTGACGATGCTGTAGTCATTGCGTTAAACAGGCACTTGGTTAAAAACTTAAAACCAGCCTGATTCTTATGAGTTATTCAAATCAAGAGCCACCTACTTATTAGGTGGTTTTTTTGTACCTGCTATTTGAGGGTAATTACTATCGAAAGAAAACTCATATCAGCGAGTGGTTTATCAATAGTAAATGGCTACATCGCTTATTTAACGAGTGAATAATATTGGTTTTAAATTTAGCTTTTTAATTAATATTAAATCGCAGGTTGTAGCCTTGATTGGGTAGGGCTAGATGATAGCGTTAGCTCACCCAAAACAAGGAGAATAGGATGAAGAACATTATTAAGTATGGAATGGCATTGGGAGCCCTAAGCGTGAGCGCATTGGTTTCGGCACAACCCGTTGTATTGATTAACACTTTTTCAGTCGAGCCAGTCCATGAAGCTGCGACATTAACGTATTGGGAAGATGCGCGAGATGTATTGGTGAAGCAACCCGGATATATATCCACTAAATTGCACCGCTCTTTAAGTTCGGACGCGACATACCGCTTTATCAATGTCGCTGAATGGGAGAGTAAGAAGCAATTCCATGATGCAATACAAGTGATGAGAAAAGAGCTACCACCTTTAAAAGTCGAAGGGGTTTCTGCTGACCCTAACTTGTATGAAATTATTCGCGACTAATTAGGAAACCACATAATGGAAACAATTCAAGGAACCTTTTTAGCTATTTTTAGCTTTCTATTTTCAGCGATTCTATTCTCTAGCTATAGTCATGCTGCGGCATACGGCGTGTCAGTGGCTTGGAAAACCGATGATGCTCAAGCGGTATTTGAGGTGATGCCTCAGCAGAAAAAAGCATTTGCTAACTTGATTGATGCTGGCTTGGTACATGACATGTTCGTGTCTGAAAGCTTTATTGGGGATAAGAAATTTCCGCTCATCAAGTTTGTTATTGAAGCGGACAGTGAACAGCACGTTAGAGAGTTGATTGGTAACTTACCATTTCAATTTAAAGAGCTTGTCGAGGTTACTGAAATCAGAGATATCGGTAATAAGTGGTTAAACACTGATGTGGCATTCAAAAACTACGCAGTGGAACTCGCTTGGAAAGAGCCAGAGAATCAATTCATTGTCGACGAGATTATCAGCCAAGATCTGCAAATGGTTGTTGATTGGAGCGCTCAAGGTGTGATTACTTCTGCTTACTTAAAACACCAAGAAATAGCACAAGAGAAGCCAAACCAAAAAGCGATGATCAGACCAATCTATTCAATGGCGATATTGGCTAAAAACGAAGAACAAGCACGCGAAGTTGCCAATCAGTTGAATGCGGTACGGTTAGGTTTTGCTGAAGTCATGGTTAGTGAATTGGGCTTTAAGTTAGATCTATAAGGAAAAGAGAACTATAGCAAACGAGAGTTATAGATATCATTCGATATCGCTTTGTTAATCTAGGTTCCGTTTATCACGGTTTGGTACAAAGGTGAGTGAGTTTACATTACCAACTCACCTTATTCTTATTTCATCTTGTTACTTGCTGAGCTTATATTTGGCTCAATTATTGGTTAAACTTATCACCATTCTTTTCTATGTATGGTTCGGCATTAGCTCAACCTAACAAATACCTTTTTGATGACCTTTTTATATACGAGCCCCTCACCTAAATGAATGCTAATAGCCCTGAAAAAATCACCTTAGATGATTCGGGTGTAGAGCTTATTAATAATACTCTTACCGATTCGAACTTTAATAAGCGGGTCTCCTTGTCTCCCTCAGAAAGTCTGATCCTTGAACATCTTGTGAAGAATAGCCCGAAGGCCGTTGGTCGAGACTTCTTGCTTGAGCATTGTTGGCCGGGCAGGGTCGTCACGGGAAGCTCGCTCAACGTTGCGGTTAAGAACATTCGCACAGCCTTAAATTCAATCGGGTGTGATTGCAAAATTCTAACGGTTCAAAAGGAAGGATACAGTTTTAGTAAACCTCAACAGCTTAATAGTTATCTATCAAACTCGACTTCTGCTAGTCAAGTTGAAGCACCTCAAATTGAAGTTCCTCTAGCTAAAGATCATAGCGAAACCTCGGTTTCAAGGGGGACTAATACCGAGCGTGACTGCAATGCAGGCGAGCCACTATTAACGCAGCAACAGGAATCACAAAAACGGCGTCAGGTGCAGCGCTTTATTGTTCGTCACAAATCTAGCATCGCCGGAACCATCGTCAGTGTGTTTATTCTTATGCTGTTTTATCAGTTTGCGTTTTTTATGGATAAGACGACCTATCGCGGCATGGATGTTTATCACGACAGTTTGAATTTTGATCAAGCGCTCTTAGCCGAGTTGAATACCGTGTCAGAACTCGGTGTTGATTCGCTCTATCTACATCGCATCGGAGTTGGGTGTCAGAACATTCAAGCTGTTGCGTTGATAAATGGGCGTTGGAAAGAGATGAGCCATCAGTTTAAATCGCTCTCTTGTGATGACGACAATGAAGATGAGCAAGGATAGCCGATATGAATCGTAAGTTTTGGATGCCTATCTTGTTGACGCTTTTTGTGATTCTAAATGTAGGCTTAATTTCTGGGCTCGTAACCAAAAGTACATATAAATTTACCGCGAAATACCCAATGGTAGGCTGGGAAAAGATCTCACTTCGATTGGAAAATGGCCGTGTTAAAATGCAGTACATTGGTTACGACATCGATGGGAATGTGGTTCAAACCAAGCAAATGTTTGGTGTGTTCTTACGTTGGGGGAATCACTACTACTTTTATCAATTGGATCAAGATCAGGCCCAAGATAAACAGACGTTCAATATTAAGCACTTATATATTCAACAAACACAAGGTAAGCGCAGTGTGTTGGTATCAAATCAGCGTGGTCTTTATGTGACGAAAAAGGGCACGCCGTTAGAGCTTAAAGGCATCATGCATGGCGACCGTTTACGCTAATAGATACCATTTACTTTGATAGTTACTGTTTACTCTAATAGTTACTGCTTAATTCAATAGAGAGCATTAACGCGACTAGAAAGCCTTTGGTTAGCTTTTACCGAGGACGTTCAGCTTAGTCTTGATAAAGTCACTGTGGTCGACGTAGAGCAGTTCCGCTGTTTTACGGATCACAGAGTCTTCGATAGGGTCAATTTCCCCGTCGGCGTGCGCCACTTCCCACATAGCTTTGATTAAATCGATTCGCACTGCCTGAGAGAGATCTCTAAGTTGCGATGTAAAGTCATACAGTGATACTGATTGCTCTACTTTTGGTTCTGCTTGTTCTAGCAGTGCCTTTGCTTGTTCTTCATCTAGATCGAGCAAACGTTGCAGAAGCTGCAGCTTAGCGACTCTTTCTGATTCGTTGATTTGATGGTCGGCACCCGCGACTTCACACAACAAACTCGCGACGGCGATATTAGGTGATGTACCTTGGTTTTTGCTTAGGTCCTGGCCTTCAATCAACTGTTTAAACATTGATGTGAGAGAATTGAACATAACGAGCTCCAGTTAAAATTTGTATCGGGTTCCGTAACGCTGATAGTTATAACTATTGGGCCTACAGAGTGTGATCGCAAGTCCCTTTACTTAAAACTGACATTACGGATAAGCCAGCAATAAGGAACACATCCTAGTCCGGTTCCGGAAAACGCGTGACCTTGCCATCGCCGCTCAGGGTGGTAATCGATTGCGGTTTCCCATCGCTGTCTAGCCTCAATTCACCAATCGCACTGCGGTTTGAAAGGCGATAGAAGGTCTGATTGTCAGGGCTTCGCTTTTCGATCTTCAAGCGTTTACGCTTAGTGAAATAGTTCAAGACTGAGCGAGGGCTGTACAACAAACGGTCCCATACATCGCAGAATTTAAGCAGAGGAGCAGGGAATTGATTTTTAATGCCACTACAGGTGATTTGATAGATGTTCGGGCTGTTTCGGCGATATCTCAGCTTGATATCGTAAGCAAATGAGTAGTGAACATCGCCAGAAAGCACCACGAAGTTGGTCGGTGTTTTGGTATGGGTAAAGATGCTGATCAGCGTATTAGCACTGCCCGGGTGTGCCATCCAGTTTTCAGCGTCAATCACTAATGGCTTGCCTATGGTCGTTGCCATCTTTTGCAGTGTTTCAATAAACTTCACGCCAAACATCGGCGCAGCAGAAACGATCACCACTTTATCTTGATGCAGTAACTGATGTTGGAACTCAATCAAGGCTTCCCAGTCCATTAAACCTGAAGGTTTATTCATGCGTGACTCTGAACGCCAACGGCGGGTTCGAGTATCTAACACAATGACTTTGGGTGAAGTGTCTATCGTGTAATGCCACTCTTCAAAGCGATTCAGTATCTCAATGAAGGCTTGATGCTTGTCTGGTTCTATTCGGCTAATAGAGTGAGTAGTCACTGCATTACCGGCTTCATTATGCCTTTCTGTAATGGCACGCACTTGAACAGTAAAAAGCTGTTTTGCTTGCTCGATGAACGCTTCGTTAAAGCTTTCCGGTTTGTTACCCCAACCCTGGCACATCCAGTAGGCGGCAAGGCCATTACCAATCACTTGAGTAGCGAACTGGTTTTGATCGACAGCATGCTCCCAGCCCACGGTAAGGTTCCAATCGTCAGTAACATCGTGATCGTCGAAGATCATGTAAGTCGGAATGTGCGCGAACAGACGTTGTACTTGCGGCAAGCCAGCAATGAAATCATCGATGATGACGCTTTCATCACGCCACTGTTGCTGCTCAGTCGGTGTTAATTGGCGTCCTCCTTGAGTGAAGTTATTCTCAATTAAACGCTCTCGATTGACGCATTGCCACAGTGTTGGAGACCAAACCAACAAGTACATCGCGATAAACTCGGACAGCGTGACCAAGTGGTTTTCACAATCAGTAGAACTAAAAATCGGCATGCCACGATTTGGGAAGAACTTATCGAGCATGGATTCTGAAGCGGTGTGGTGCGGTAAATAGTGATGACGCTGATATAAGTGGTATTCACTGTTATACAGAGCATCACTGCTGTTGATTTTTTTAATTTGCGAGTCAGTCGGTAAGCTCTCACCAACAAGACCAAGCCGTTGAATCACTTGCTGAATAGCATCTAGCGTCGGGCCTGCCACATGGTCGGCATAGATCTGATCGCCGCTCATCATAAGCATATCGGGTCTTTCTACGATGCTTTGATCGGCAATCTTGTTATCGGCTGCGACTAAACTGTCTTTGCTTGGATGATGTGGATTACGACAAGAGCCATGCAAAATGTAATCAGCCGAGGTCGATATCTTAAACTCAACGCGAGATTTACCGTTGTAAACAAGGTGAGGGGCGAGCTCTTTTAGTGAGCCTGATTCTGTGTGAATATCATATTCAAGGGGCGTATTGGTTGGAAACTCACCTTGTAAGCGAATTAGCGTTACCCACGCATGTGTACCGATTTGAATCGAATCATGCTCTTCAAGCGATGAGGTATAAAACGGTTGGTCTTGCTCTACGTTGGAATGGCCGATTTCTCCAACGAGATCTGTTTCGTTAACATATAGCTCAGCTCTGCCTGTAAGAGGCGAGCTGGTGGCTAACCAAAGTACCACTTCAGTCGCGGTGGTTTTTCTTAAAATGGGTCCGGCGAGTAACAGGGGAAGAGATGATGTCGTAGAGGGTTTCAATACGGTACCTAAAATCGTTGGTGGCTAGTCGTCGTGGTGTTCTTTTATTTCCGCTTCATGCGCGTCGAAAACCGATGTTTTCAGTTCTGGCATTTCAGGTTCAATTACTTCGAATTCTGTTGTTTGAGGCTTGCTTATTTCAAGCTCCGATAACTCAGACTTTCTTGCTTCAGACTCAGTTGCTTCAAGTATTTCGATAACTTCCGAGCTAGAAAGTTCATGGCCCATTAGAAATATTGCCAATAAGGCATCGGCTTTTGTCTTGGTATCGGATGTGTCGTCTAACACCTGCTCCAGTTTTTCACGAATCATCGCGATTTCGTGTTCAACAAAACCGCGGCCTTCTTCATCCCCTTGATTGTCTTCAGGGGCATTATCAAATTCAAGGAATAGCATGTCGCCGTCTAGGTTAGTATTCACCAAGCGTTCGGGTAGCCACGCTTCACCCATAACAATATCTGGATCGGAATCTTTGGGTAAGTGGTCTATAATGTTTTGTAATTCTGAGACTTTCACAATACTTTCATTTAACCGAGAATATTCTTTATTGTAACGGTCAATCTCGATCAAACCTAAAAATTGTTGGCTAGAATAGTCAATAAATGTCTAACCAGTACCACAAAACTTATTACAAAGAGTAATTAAACAAGAATGAAGCGCAAATTTTCACCGAAGCTCATCTCGTATGGGACAATTCTACTAAGTAACGCTTTTCTAGCGAACAGCGTGGCGTGGGCTACTGAAGAGCAAGAGTGGGGGATTGCGGCGATGTTTCGTACCGCCAGTATTCCTTACGACACGTCAGGTGGGGACCAAACGGTTAGCTCTTTTGTTCCAATGCTATTTTTCAAGAACGACTATGTGTTTATTGATGGTACTGAGATGGGAGCCTACCTCTATCAAACCGATGACGAGAAATGGTCTTTTAATGCTATCTCTCGCATGCGTTTTATTGATATCCCGGCTTCTGAACAGAATGCAATTGAAGGTGACACTGCGGATTTTGGTGCTCAACTGAGTTACCAACTTGATGGCCCTTGGTCTGTCGAGACGGAATTAATGAGTGACAGTGAATTTAACCTTCACGGTAACTTACGAGCGAAAGCTAAGTATGAAACCGGAGACTGGGAATTTTACCCAAGCGCGACACTTCGTTATAAAAGCGCTTATTTCAACAGCGAGTATTACTCAGCTGGTAATGAAACCATTGGTGCAGGTGTTGATCTGAATGTTGGTGTAGAAGCCCGTTACCATGTGATTTCGAACTTGTACTTATTGGGTTCAACCAGTGTGACTCGACTGGATGATAACGCTTATGACTCTTCTATTATCGAAGATCGTTACCAAGGCGAGCTTTACCTTGGTTTTGGTTTCTTCAACGACAAAACAAAAGCGCCTAAGCCTAAGTTAAGTAACGCACCTTATTTACGAGTCGCGCACGGTTGGGCAACGCCGTCGAATATCGGCGACATCATGAAATTCAACACCGAGAAAGACGAGTACAATAACCAACTTACATCATTCTTTTATGGCCACCCTTTAACTGATGAGATCTTTGGCTTGCCGTTGGATATCTACTTAACGCCAGGTATCGCTCACCATTGGAGTTCAGAGGTTCAATCCAGTAGTACGGAATACATCATTGCGATTAAAGCGTACTACACCTTTAACTGGCCAACGCAGTGGCGATTCGGTGTTGCAGAGGGTATGTCTTATATAGATTCGATTACTTACATCGAAGGTTCTGAAATGGATCGTAAGGGCTACACGGCAAGTCACTTGTTAAACTACTTGGACTTCTCATTTGATGTGAATGTCGGTGACCTTATCGGCAAGAATGACCTCAACAATTTATGGTTTGGTTACTCATTGCATCACCGCTCGGCGATCTTCGAAAATGCGTCCCAGTTTGGACGTATCAAAGGTGGCAGTAACTACAACACGGTTTACTTCCAATACGAGTTCTAAACCATTATTTCGACAATATAAAAAATGCTGCTCTCAATGAGCGGCATTTTTTTATTATCAAAGAAAACAGAGATAATCACTATTTGCCACTGCTAATCAATTATTCGAAAGTCACTTTAACTGAAATCTAATATATGGGTTTATTCTGATTATCTAATATTTCCTGCCTGCTTTTTGGATTTTACTACTATTTGATTATTTAACTTTCTTTCATTATTCGTTAACTTTTTTATATTATTTACAATGACTTATATTATGTTGCCATCCTGGATTTTTATGATGCTCTAACTGTGTTTGTTATCTGTTAATCGATTGTTAATTGCTGTGCTGGTCACGTTAATTATTTAATTGCCTCTATATGATGAGCTCGAATTTATATAACAACAACGTCAGCTAGGAAGAATAATGAAAGCATATGTATTTGATGGAAAAGACAGCGCGAAATTGGAAGAACGTCCAATCCCTACAATTGAGAAGCAAAGCGATGTCATCGTAAGAATCGAGAAAACCACAATTTGTGGTACGGATTTACATATATTAAGAAACAACGTTGCGACATTTAAGCCAGGCACAATCATGGGCCATGAAGGGGTTGGTATCGTTGAAGAGTGCGGTGAGTTGGTGAGTAAGTTTAAGCCAGGCGATCGCGTGATCGTGTCATGTATTACTTCATGTGGTAGCTGCAAAATGTGTCAAGTGTCTAAATTTGGTCAATGTTTAGATGGTGGCTGGCTACTTGGTAATGAAATTGATGGCTGCCAAGCGGAATACGTTCGAGTTCCTTATGGTGATACAAGTCTGCACCTTGTTCCTGATGACATCGATACAGACTCTCTGGTTCTATTGAGCGACATTTTTCCAACAGGTTACGAAGTGGGTGTATTAGATGGGCAGGTTCAGCCGGGTTGCTCCGTTGCCGTTATTGGTTGTGGACCTGTTGGCCTTGCGGCCCTAATGACCTCTAAGTTCTTCACTCCAAGCGAAATCTATGCAATCGATACTAACCCTCATCGACTGCAAGTGGCTAAAGAGCTAGGCGCGACTCATGCTATCGATAACTCAGATGGTAGTGCCGTGCAGCAAATCCTCGATATGACCGACGATGTGGGTGTGGATGTGGTGATTGAAGCTATCGGTATTCCTGCTGGTTGGGATATGTCTCAGAAGTTGGTGTGTCCAGGGGGCAATATTGCAGTACTTGGTGTTCACGGAAAATCTGCAACGATTAACCTAGAAGACATGTGGAAACGAAACTTCACTATGACAGCTGGCATGGTTCATACCAACACAACGCCAATGTTAATCAAGCAAATTAGAGCGGGTTATTTGGAACCTCAAAAACTGATTAGTCACCAGTTTAATTTAACAGAGTCAGAAGAAGCTTATTCAACATTTATCCATGCTTCAGACCACAAGTCGTTGAAAGTCATCATTTCTAACGATTGTTCATAAACAGCGAATTGTTGAGGTTAGCTTGATTAGTAAACCATTTAAAATACTCGTGATAGGTTTAATCGTGAACCTATCGATCGGTATCCTATATGTATGGGGCGTTTTCAGTGAACCTTTGGCTGAGGCGCTAGGTGTTGATCCTAAGGACGTAGATGGGCCTTATCAGACTTCCGTGTTCGCATTTTCGGTAAGTCTATTTTTGGCTGGGGTATGGCAAGACAAAATAGGACCAAGGAAGGTCACAATACTTGGTGTGTTTCTTGTCGGGGCGGGGCTTTTAGCGTCCGGTTATGCCTCAACATTAGCGGAATTGCAGGTTACCTTTGGGTGCATGGTCGGTGCGGGGATGGGTTTTGCCTATGCCTGTATAGGCCCATGCACCATGAAGTGGTGGCCAGAGAACAGAAAAGGGTTGGTTAGTGGCTTAACCGCTGGTGGGTTTGCGATGGCGGCACTGTATTTGGCTCCGTTATCGACCGTTCTCATCGAACACCATGGCATCTTAGATACGTTCAAGATCCTTGGTGTCGGTCTACTCTTCATGATCCCGATGGCGTCACTGTTGGTGAATCCACCCAAAGGATATGTTTCAGAAATTCCCGGAGGAAAGGCTGCAGGATATGGATCAGACATAAACATCCAGTGGCTAGATATGCTGAAAACACCACAATTTTACCAGATATGGTTAATGTTCATGGTGTCATCAGCAGCAGGCATCATGCTTATCGGCTCTATTGGCAACGTCAGTAAATCGATAGGATTAACCGCTGAAGAAATTGCGTTGGGTATCATTTTATTAGCGATTTTTAATACCGCAGGGCGAGTCATTGGCGGCGTTGTATTCGACAGGATAGGGCGCGTTCATACTCTGGGCTTAATATTCATGTTGCAAGCGGTCAATATGGTGTTTTTTACAACCATTGAAACCACGATTCCTCTCATGATCGGGATCTTCGCAGGCGCTATGTCTTATGGTGCGTTATTCGGTGTTTTCCCTCCAGTAACAGCGGTGGATTATGGTTTGAAGACGTACGGAACCAACTTTGGAATACTCTATTCAGCATGGGGTGTGTCAGGGTTCTTCGGAGGAATACTCGCCTCGGTAGCGGGGACGGCTGAAAACACCTATTTGGCTTACGCTGCGCTTTTGGTTTCGATTACCGTAATGAATTACTTAATGAAACCCGTTGATAAGTCTGTGCTATTAAAAGACGAAGTTAATCTGGAATACTAAACACGAGACCAGTGAAGCCTTATTGCCTTCAAAGTCTCTACCAGTAACGTGTTTTCACCTAATGTTGGCTTGGGCAATCTAAGCCAACATTTTTTATACTCTGTTCACGTGGTAAGAATACTGTCACCGGAGTGAATCGCTCGCGATGTATTAGCCATGTTCGTTCACTCTCTTCCTAGTTGCCGCCTCTTCATATCCATGTAATTCGCTACTTGTTCATTCTGTGAGACTGGCTAGAACATGCTAGTCCTCTCACATGTTTCAGCTTAAATGCTTAAAGGTTTAAGCGGTAAGTTTCGATCTGACAATCCCATAATCACAAAAGGTAAATGACCACATTGCTGACAATGTTACTCAGATGGGAATATCCGTTGTGAAACGTTTATACACAAAGGTCGATACGAGAAATGATAAAAAAAAGCCTTTTAGCCACCTGTACCCTTATGGCTAGCATGTCTGCGTTCGCTGATGTCACTATCACTGAACTTACCGTTAACCCGCAACTCTACCCGGTAGGGTTTGAAGAACATTTACAGAGAAATTTGGACTTCTTTGTTGATGGCGTAGGTGTAGATCAAAAAGCCAAAGTTCCATACGACACGATTTTTGTCGATAAAGATGGCCAGATTGAACACGCGTATTACGTCAATACTACAGAGATTGGTCTTTACCTAAACGTACTGGTTGAAGCACACAAAAATGGCAATGCCGATGCGTTAGTGCGTATTAATGAAACCTTGGATGCGCTAGCAAGTGCTCCGACTTGGAAAGGACTATTTTACTGGCCTTATGACATCGAGGGTGATCAACTTAAACCGAATAAAGATGGCATCGTTCCTGCGGTAGATAACGCCAACCTAGCCTTTGCTCTTGCGGGTGTGGCGGGTGCTTATCTGGATTCAAAACAAGCCGATGAAAAGCAAGTCATCGCTAAGGTTGAATCTATTCTTAACAGCCAAACCGACGGCTGGGCCGAACTCTATGATGAGAGCCGCGGGCTACTTTACTCGGGCTGGTCAACAACCAAGCAAGCGCCACTGACTTACCATATTGATCGTAAAGCCAATGAAAGCCGACTCGCGCCAATCTGGGCTCACCTGATCACTCAAGACTCAGAAAACACAGTGCCAAAAACTGCGTTTAACAACATGGAGTTATACACGCAAGATTACTACCTAGATGGCAAGAAATACTCTCCGATGCTGACTTGGGATGGTGCGTATTTCCAAGGCATGCTTTCGATGATTTGGTTGGAAGAACGCTCATTGATCCCAGATTTCTCGATGATCGAAGATATGACAGAGATCCAAAAGTACCACGCTATCAAGCATCAAATTCCTTTCGTGTCGTCCGCAGCAACGGTTGACGATGGTTATGCGGCATTCGGTGTCCCAGAGCTATCAGAATCTAAAGTTCGTTTTAACAATACTGATATCGCTGGTGGTGATACCGGTACACCTCATGCGCTAGCGCTTTCTTACATGGTGAATCCATTTGAAGCCGTAAAACTGTTGAACACAGTGATCGACTACTACCCACAACTTGAAACGCCATATGGCTGGTATGACGCGATAAACGGCAAAGGTGAAACCTCGACGAAAATTCTGTCTCTAGACCAAGGTATGTTTGTCGGCGCCTTCCTTTCACCGGCTATCAACCAAGATGTGCGTAAGTACCTAGAAAGCAAAAATTACTACGCCGCCATTGTTGATATGTATGAAACCTTTGAACCAAATAATAAATAGACAGAGGAATGAACCGTGAACTTTGAAAAAGCAGTGAACGCAATAAAACTAACAAGCTTCGTTCCTTTGTTAGCGCTAGCTATTCCTCTGACAGCCAATGCTGATGAACCTGTAACAGAAGAACAAGCTGAAATAGAAACAGAAGTTGGATTATGGAGTGATCATGAGTATAGGGACCTTATTTTAAGTACCGAATCAGCACAAAGCAGTAATGCAGCCCCGAGAACTCGTGCACTAACGGGTATCGAGTACGAGCATATTGACAACGAAAACCAACCCAATGAAGAGCTTCTTCACTATATCTACGCTGATGGTTTTACCCGTGTGACTGATAACTTCAGCATGGGTTACGTATTTAAAGAAATACACCATAGCCGAGGTGGTGAAAGTACTGGATTGAGTAATTATTCCGAGCTGATTCCAAGTTTTTACTGGCGTCAAAATGACAATGTTGCTTACAACCTGATGTTGTCATATGAAAAAACAATTGGCGAATGGCACTACGACAAGTATATGGCAAAACCGGGCATTGACCTAAGCTTTGGCCGTCACTTCTTACACTTAAGTGCAGAGCTTGGCTACAAAGATGAAAGGCAAGGTCCGGGCAGCCGTGGAGCGTTCATTGAGTCTGAGCCTTTGTACCTTTACCGCTTAGATAACGGCATCAATATCGGTGCAAAGGTCATCTATGTTGAAGAGCATAACGACTTCAACTATGTCGAGTTTGCCGTTAAGCCTTTAGTACAATTTAACTTTGATAACGGCAATTACTTAGAGCTGCGTTATGAAAGAGGTACGTTAGATATGGGTTCAGATCCAAGTAATCGCGACCATTATGACTATGATGTTTATGCGCTATACACGGATCTTCCAATCAATGAACATTTTTCCTTCTTGGCTGATATTCAGGTTAAAGATCGCCACGCAGATACGGCACCTTGGACTGGGGACCAATTGGTATGGTTCTCCAAAGTCGGGATTGTTTGGAAGTTCTAATAAGCAACTTTAGTTACCGTGGGATTACTGATTAGCCACAAAAAGGCGCAAATTTGATAATCCCACACTTAACCACTTGCACTATTGTTTGGATATACCGCGAAGGAAGGTGTGACCTAAATAGTGAACGCATTTATAAATAGGAATGCAGAATCATGGCGAAAGTAACGCTACAAAATGTAAACAAAGTCTATGACAACGGCTTCCACGCTATTCACGATGTGAGTTTAGACATCAAAGATGGTGAATTCATGGTGCTTGTTGGTCCATCGGGCTGTGCTAAATCCACGATGCTGAGAATGGTCGCGGGCTTGGAAAGCATTACCGATGGGCAGATTGTGATTGGTGACCGAGAGTGTAATGACCTGCCGCCAAAAGACCGTGGCATCGCAATGGTATTCCAGAATTACGCTCTGTACCCCCACATGACCGCATACGAAAACCTAGCATTTGGTTTGGAAACGGCAAAGAAATCGAAAGCCGAAATCAAAGAGCGTGTCGCCAAAGCCGCTGAGCTTCTTGAAATCACCGACCTGCTCGATAGAAAGCCAAAGCAGATGTCAGGTGGTCAGCGCCAACGTGTAGCCTTAGGACGCGCAATGGTACGTAACCCGGATGTGTTCTTATTCGATGAACCGCTATCTAATCTAGATGCAAAATTGCGTGTGTCGATGCGTCGCCGAATTATTCGTCTGCACAGCCAACTTCAAGAATCAGGCAAGCCTGCAACCATGATCTATGTAACCCACGATCAGGTTGAAGCGATGACCATGGGAGACCGCGTCTGCATTCTTAACCAAGGTCGCATCATGCAAGTCGATACGCCGATGAATGTGTACCACAACCCTAAAAACAAGTTTGTTGCTGAGTTTATTGGCTCCCCAGCCATGAATATGCTTGAAGGCACTCTATTGGATCAAAGCGGTAAAGTGTGCGTTCAACTCAATGAGCACACCATCGAATTGTCGCAAGCACATCAAGAAAAAGCGAAAGAGTGGGTAGGGCACCGTGTTCACCTTGGTATTCGCCCTGAGCACTTGTCGGTCTCTAATCAAGCGAATCAAAACACGCTACCGGCAAAAGTTGAGGCGAAAGAAGAGTTAGGGTCAGAAGTCTACTTACACGTTACCATCTTCGATAAACCGGTGGTTTGCAAATTACTCGATACCGAGCAAACACCTGAGGTCGGCACTCATTGTCACATTCAACTTCAAGTCGAGAAATGCCACGTCTTTGATGACGCTTCTCAAGAAAATATCCACTACACAGAATCAAAATAAGTTTGGAGTAAAGCTTTATGCACCACATTCAACCTGGATCACAAATGAGCGTTGGCAACGAAAGCCTGAACCTCACATTCAACGCAGATGGCGTACTAGGCGCAATTCGCAGTGATCGTTTAATGGTGTCTTTGTTCGATACGCCTGACTCAGAAATGGCTATCTCGAATGTATTTCTTCGTGTTAAAGGCGAAGGTAAATTAAATGTCACACCACTGCTTTTTTTTAATAACAAGATTGAAACGTTTAAGCAGAGCGATGGTTCATTACAGTGGGTAACAACAACGGAAGACTTTGAAGCCGTTGTGTCGATTAAAACGGCTGACCATACGTTTTTCTATGATGTGAGCATTACCAACCTCTCTTCACAGCCACTGACGTATGACTTGATTTACGGTCAAGATGTTGGCCTTGCGGATGAAGGCGCAGTTAAAACCAATGAACTGTACTGCTCTCAGTACCTTGACCATCAAATCTTTGAAAATCAAATGGGTTATGTGGTTTGTAGCCGTCAGAATTTGCCTCAATCTTCAGGCAACCCGCGCATTCAATTGGGTTCTCTTTCACCTGTCGTTGGCTACAGCACCGATGGTTTCCAGTTCTTTGGTAAAGAGTTCAAGTTAACCGGTGAGGCCGTAGCATTGAACGCACCTCAACTTGAAAACAAAAAATATCAATATGAGATGGGCTACATCGCGCTTCAAACTGAAGAAGTCACGCTTGCAGCAGACTCGTCTAAGGAAGTGGTTTTCTACGGCGTTGTCACTGTGGATTTCCCGAAATCAAATTCGGGCGAGCCTATTGAACTGGAAGAGATTACAGCTAAGCACGCTCAACTAACATTATCTGAAGAGATGGAACGCGAGCCTTTATCTTGTGTACACCAACCTAAAGGCGAGTACCTGCAGGGCGAAACGCTGAGCAAGAAAGAGATCACAGAGTTCTTCGGTGATGATCAAACGTTCGCAGACGTTAAAGACGGTGAACTGCTTTCATTCTTCTACGGCGACAACAAATACGTGACGCTGCCAGAAAAAGAGAAGCATCTAGAGCGTATGACAGGTCATGTGATTGCGTCGGGTAATAATCAAGATTACCAGCAAGCTATCATGAGCTCGACACATTATATCGGCGGTGTTTTCAACTCACAGCTGACGCTTGGCAATACCTCATTCAATAAACTATTGGGTGTGTGTCGAAACCCGTTAAACCAATTCACTCATGCAGGGCAAAGGGTATGGGTTGAAGTGGAAGGAACCTACCGCGTATTGGGCATGCCTTCGGCTTACGAAACTGGCCAAAATTATTCGCGTTGGATCTATAAACTACTTGGCGGCTACCTAGAGATCGTTTCGTTCTCAAGTGCGCAAAGCCCAATCATCCAGCTAGATATCACTAAGCACGGAATTGAGGCTCCGCTTTCAATCAAAATGTCACACCAACTTGTTTTCGGTAATAACGAAGGCGAAGGCAGTGTTGAGATTGCAAGAGATGGCGAATTGTTCACAGTGACAGGCAAAAATGAATTGATTGATCAATTCATGCCGCAGCTGAGCTATGGTCTTGCAGTGTCAGGCATGGACGTAACCGCGGAAACGATCGGACGTGCGGAGTCTGATTCAGTGGAGTACTTGGTACTGAACGGTTCTCTTGAAAGCTATTGCTCTATCGCGATTGGTGGTAAGACGGGCGCGCTAGACACTACCGCACAATTTATCGCGTTTGAGGCGGAACGCGAGCAATACCAAAAAGGTATTCAGTCGCTGACCAAAGGCTTCAATGTTGATTTCAGTGAAGACAATGGAAATAGCCAGCGCATCAATACGTGTCTGAACTGGTTCACTCACAACGCTTTAGTTCACTACTCAACACCACACGGCTTAGAGCAATACTCAGGTGCAGCATGGGGTACGCGTGATGTGTCTCAAGGCCCATTCGAACTGTTTATGTCGATGCAGGAATACGCAAAGGCAAAAGCGTTACTAGAAGAGATCTACAGCCACCAGTATCAAGAAACGGGCACTTGGCCTCAATGGTTCATGTTCGATCAGTATGCGACTATCCAACAAGAAGAAGCGCACGGTGACATCGTAGTATGGCCGCTCAAAGCTTTAGCTGACTACCTAAATACGACGGGCGACATCAGTATTCTGGATGTTGAACTGCCATACACGCTAGCAGAAGAAGGCTTTGTAAAGAGCGAAAGCCGCTTCACTTTAATGCACCATGTACAAACTCAAGTTCAGCATATGCTTGATAACCTCGTACCGGGCACATCGCTCTCTTGCTACGGTGATGGCGACTGGGACGATACGCTACAACCAGCGAATCAATCACTGCGTGAGAACATGGTGAGTGGTTGGACAATTCCACTCACGCTGCAAACGCTTAAAGGTATGTACCAAGCCCTTCAAGGCAGTGAACATCAAGACTACGCTGCTTCTTTGATGGAGTTGGCCGACAAGATGGAAAGCGATTACCACCATTACTTGATTAAAGATGGCGTGATTGCAGGCTTTATCCATTTTGATCGCGATGACGAGGGGAGTGTTAAGCAAATCGAACACTTGCTGCATCCATCGGATCAAAAAACGGGCATCAACTACCGACTATTGCCAGCAAGCCGCTCAATCATTTCAGAAGTGTTTGATCCAGAAATGGCAAGTTCTCACATGGACATCATCAAGCAGAACCTTGTGCACCCTGACGGTGTTCGATTGATGGACAAAATGGCCGAGTACAAAGCAGGCAAGCAGAGCTACTTTAAGCGCGCAGAACTGGCAGCCAACCTTGGACGCGAGGTAGGCCTTCAATACTGTCACGCTCATATTCGATTCATCGAAGCGCTATGTAAGTTGGGCGATGCGGAAGCGGTATTCGACAACCTGTACAAAATTATTCCAGTGGGTATTCAAGACCACGTGCCAAATGCTGAGCTTCGTCAGTCGAACGCGTACTTCTCAAGTTCAGATGCGAAGTTTAACGACAGACCAACGGCATACGACAACTTTGACCAAGTGAAGAACGGTGAAGTTGCAGTGAAAGGCGGCTGGAGAATTTACTCAAGTGGCCCAGGTATCTACGTGAACCAACTTATCTCTAACGTATTTGGTGTTCGATTCGCGCACAACGATCTCATTCTTGACCCGGTTATCTCTCCGCGAGTTGGTCAAACGAAGATCCAGTTCGAGCTTGATGAGAAGCCAGTGACCTTGGTTATCGACTTGGTTGAAGGTTCACACACACCAAAAGCTATCTCGATAAACAGTGAAACGGTGCCATTCGAACTGACTGAGAACCGCTACCGCTCTGGTGGTGCGAAGATCTCACGCGAATGGTTACTTCAGAGATTGAGTAGTGAAGAAAACACCCTTCATATCTCCCTTTAATAATCTGTTGGGCTCAGCGATGGGCCCAACCCAAAGGCTGAGTATGAGAAAAATGCAAGGTGTGAAGAGCTGGGCTCTTAAAGGAAATAAGTGAAATGAAAGTGACTATTAAAGACGTAGCTAAAAAAGCGAATGTCTCCATCGCAACCGTTTCGTACGCAATGAATGACTGCAATCGCGTCAGTGAAAAGACGCGCCAGCATGTTCTCAATATTGCTCACGAGATGAATTATGTCGCTAACACCAATGCTAAGCAGTTAAAGCAGCGTCGTAGCTACGCCATCGGCCTGTTTTTAAACAATTGGTTTGGCCCGATTTACAGCGAGCTTGTCAAAGGTATCGAGAAGGTCTGTCACCAGCGTGGCTATGATGTCGTGGCTTGTAGCATGTATGGCAATGAAGACTCTACGGCTCACAAGTATATTCGAGATCGAGTTGTTGATGGCGCGGTGGTTTTAACCAATTCATTTGATACCGAGTTTCTAAAGTCGGTCGCAGGCCCAGATTTCCCTATGGTGGTTCTAGACCGAGAAATAAGTGCTCCCGGTATCTATAACATCCTTATCGACAACTTTGGTGGCGCATTCAGTGCAACCAAAGAGTTGGTGCTTAAGGGCTGCAAAGACATCTACTTCTTCACTGGGCCTGAAGACTCATACGATAGCAAGAAGCGACTGGATGGCTACATCTCAGCTTTGGGCTATTTCAATATACCAGTTAAAAACCATCATTTGATTAAAAGCGATTTCACAGAAAAGACCGCTTACAAGCAGATGAAGGAGTTATTGGAACAGGGGCGCAGGCCCGACGCGGTATTTGCGGCCAATGATGAAATGGCGATCGGCATAATTCGCGCAGCGAAGCGTTTTGAAATAGACATCCCGAGCGAAATGAAGCTCGTCGGTTTCGACAATATAAGAATGGCAGAGTTAATGATTCCGAGTTTAACGACCGTTACCCATGAGAAAGAGGGGATGGGGGAGCTTGCAGCATCAACGCTTATCAATGCGCTTGATGAAAAAGCTAAAGACTCACAAGCATTAACGATTTTGCCAACGTCATTAATTTTACGTGAAACTCTGTAGGATAGTTATGAAAAAGTGGTTGATTGGATGTGTGCTTGCGCTGAGTTCGCAAGTGTCACTCGCAGATAATACCCGTATCGAAGTCATGACCCCAGTGGGTAACTACATGGACTTTGTCCGTTCTGAGTTAGTTCCTGAGTTCAAAAAAAGATATCCAAACGTAGATGTAGTCGTATCAAACGATGAAAACCTGGAAACCCGCATGGCAGCAGGCGATGTGCCAAACCTATATGCAGGTGTGTTTGGTTACCAACCCGCGAAATACGCCAAGATGGGTAAGCTCGCTTACTTAGAGCAGTTCGAAGGGTTCAATGCGATGGAGGACAGGATCGATCCTGTATTCATGCAGAAAAATTACGGTCGAAACTACTACATCCCTTGGAATGCAACAACGACGCTGATGCTCTACAACAAAGAGCTGTTCATTGAAGCGGGTTTAGATCCAGAGGACCCACCTCAAACCTGGGACGAATTTTTACACGCGGCAGAAAAGATCAGCCAACTGCCTCCAAGAGCAGATGGCAGCCCAGTGTACGGCACCGTATTCTGGAACGAAGCACTGTCTTGGGGTAGCTGGTACTGGAGCATGCTGGCTCAGATGTACTACAACTTCAACGACGGCCAATACGGCTTGCTTAATCGTTTCGGTACCAACCCTAACTTCGATAGAGAAGAAGCGAACCTAGCGCTGTTCTTTGAAACCATGGCGAAGGCGCAGCAGTATGCTCCACTGACCATGGAGAAGAACTTCTTCTCACGCACCATTGGTATGTGGCCACAGTTTGGCTTTGGCTGGAAAGCAAACTTAACTGAAGCGGCTGGTAAGCCGATGGTGGTGGGAGAAGATGTTGGATTAGCACCGATTCCGACGCTGAACAAAGGCGACACCTCATATTCTACACTGGATGGTCGCGCGCTAATGATCTTCAAAAATAGCGTCGAGAAAGAGCAGCTGTCGTGGGCGTTCTTAGAGCTGATGATGGAAGATGAGTTTAACCACAAAGCGAATGTGGCGCTAGGACAACTGCCAACGCTGATCTCGCTAAAAGACCGACCTTACTACAACACATCAGAAGCCAAACCATTTGTTGAGCAACTACCAAACGCAAAACTGAATGAACCTTTTGCGCTGTCAGCAGACATGGCTGGAGTCATTCTAGAGCAGTATTCCAAAGCCGTGGTTAAGCAAGATGTTTCCGCTGAGGAAGCGGTAGAAGCGGCGGCGAAACAAGCTGAAAAACTCATTAACGAATAGTGTGATAGGTCTAAGTGAAACTATGAAAAAAGATAACCTCATAACCGGCTACCTGTTCCTTGCACCATGGATTGTGTACTTCGCGGTCTTTTTGATTTACCCGTTTTTCTTGTCATTTGAGAGTAGCTTTCTAAGCGTCAATATCCTCATGCCGGAGAACACTAAGTTCATCGGTTTAACCAATTGGATTACAGTGGTGACGGACTTCTTGTTTTGGAAGTCATTGTTCAATGTCGTGTTTAACCAAGTCATCTTCGTGTCGTTGAGCTTCGTGATTGGACTGGGTTTGGCCTTACTGCTCAATGAGATCAAATTCTTGTCGAGCATGTTCCGCACCATCATGTTCATTCCAGTAGTGACCTCTATCACTGTGGCGATGATCATTTTCGACTTCGTATCAGGTCCTTCAGGTCCAATTCAAAGCACTATGGTGGGGGCGAATCTTCTTTCAGAGCCGGTGTTCTGGAAGTTTGAAGAGTGGTTACCAATGCCTGTGATTGCAGTGTTCAGTGCATGGAAGTGGTTCGGTGTGCAGATGATCATCTTTCTAGGTGGTATCGCGAGTATCGATAAATCTTTGTTCGAAGCTGCTGATATTGATGGCGCGTCGTGGTGGCGTAAGACTAAGAAAATCACTCTGCCGATGATCATGCCACAGATCGTGTTTGTGATGACAATGAACATCATCAACGGCCTGCAGATGTTTATCGAAGTGTTCATGAACTTTGATTTAAACGGTGGCCCTTATCAATCGGCGCTGACCCCTGTGCTTTATCTCTACCAAACCGGTTTTGAGCAGATGAAGATGGGTGAAGCTTCAACCATTGGCTTAATGCTCGCTTGCGTAATTTACCTGCTGACGATGATGCAGTTAAAAATCACCAGTAAGGAAGACTAATCATGAATGCTGATAAGAAAAAAAACCTACTGATTTACGGCACTCTTCTGGTTGCCACCCTTATTGTGTTGTATCCGTTCTTTTACATGGTGATCAACTCATTTAAGACGGGTCCAGAGATTATGCACAGCCCGAACAGCCTGCCAAAAGAGTGGTCGTTTGCTGGCTACATCAAGGTGTTTGACTCAGTGAACTTGGGGAGAGTTTTCTTCAACACCATCTTCATCTCGGTCACTGTCACGGTACTGAACACATTGTTCTCATCGATGGTTGCGTATTCGATTGTTAAAACCAACTTACCTGGCCGAGAGTTTTGGCTGAAAGTGATTCTTGGTTCGATGATGATTCCGGCGATTCTTTTCACCATCCCAACTTACATGATGATGTACGAGTGGAACTGGATTAACACCTATCGCGTGCTGATCATCCCGGGGGCGATCAGTGCGTACAACATCTTCTTGATGGTGCAATTCATGAAGCAAATAGACAACGCTTACTTGGAAGCGGCTCGCATAGATGGTGCAAGTGAGATGCGTATCTTCTTCAAAATCATTCTGCCTATGATGCGACCTGCTTTGGCAACCGTCGGTATCCTGACCTTCATGGGTGCATGGAATGACTTTATGGGGCCGCTACTTTATGTTCGTGATGAGTCTCTGATGACGCTGCAGCTTGCTCTGTATAACTTTAAAACTGAAGTACCGGGAACCAACCTAGAGCAATTGTGGGCGATGACCACTATGATTGCGGTTCCTGTTGTGATTGTCTTTTTCTGCCTACAGAAGAACTTCATCAAGGCATTTACTGGCGTAGGGGTTAAGTAATGAAAGTATCGACAGGATATAAATTGTTAGTGCTGGCCTCGGTTATATTTATCGCTTATGGCTCCGCTTGGTTGAGAGCTTACTCACTATCGGAAAACTACTTTGCATACGCAGAGCAGCAATACGAAAAAGGTGAGCTGGTGACTGCGTTAAAAGGGATGAACAAACTCGAACTCAGAATTGAAGACGAGTATTTGGGTGGCTACCAGCAGGTGATTGAAACTTGGAGAAACGCAACGCTTGGTCCTAAGCCAGATGCGTACTACGAGTCATTAGAAAAACCTTCATTGATCATTGAACAACTTAACGAACAACAGTTAATGGAGTTCATCGAGATCTACGTTCAACTTGATTCTCGACATGTGCCAACGGCGGCCGACCAACTGCGACGCTTAGCGAAACAGTCTGGTAATGATGCGTTATACCAAGAGATGACCGAGTTTCTAACCGAAGCTTTCCCACGTTACAAAATGAAAGAGATCTAATCGATGGCTCTATACAAAGACAGCTCAGCGAGTTACCGAACCAGAGCGCAAGATTTACTGTCTCAGATGACGCTTGCCGAGAAAGTGGGTCAGCTTTGCCAATCGCCAATGCTGGATTATGACGACAATAAGCAAGAGTGCTTGATGAAAGTGGAGCAGGGTGCGTATGGCTCACGCATCCTTGCTGACACGGCGTGGGCAGGTAATGCACCGGGTGAATCGGTTGACCCGCACCAACTTAATGAGATCCAAAAGGTGGCGATGGAAAAAAGCCGCCTGGGGATTCCAATCATATTCGCTCGCGATGTGATTTATGGTCAAAAGACAGTGCTGCCCATTCCTCTGGCTCAAGCATGTTCTTGGAACCCAACACTGGTTGAAGAGGCTTACGAGTGCATTGCAGCTGAGGCGGCCTCGTTGGGTATCAACTGGACCTTTGCGCCAATGCTCGACATCGTTCGAGACCCGCGTTGGGGGCGAGTGATTGAGAGTTCAGGTGAAGACCCATACCTAACCAGTCAGTTTGCAAAATCGGTGGTGAAAGGTTTTCAAGGTGATGACCCTTCGCAGCCAAATAAGCTGGTGGCGTGTGCTAAACACTTTGTTGGTTATGGTGCTTCAGAAGGTGGGCGTGATTACGATACGACTGAGTTGAGCGATAACACCTTGTACAACGTGCACTTGCCGCCGTTTGCCGCAGCAGTGAAAGCAGGTGTTGCAACCATGATGTCTGGATTTAACGACCTTGGTGGTACACCGGTAACTGGCTCTCGTCCATTGATTCGAGACTGGCTCAAAGGCGAGCATAAGTTTGATGGCATGGTCGTCAGTGATTGGGGCTCTATTTCCGATCTGGAATACTTCCAAGTTGCGAAAGACCCATCGGCAGCGGCGTTAAAAGCGTTGGATGCGGGTGTGGATATGGCGATGACCCACGAAGCTTACGAAGATACCCTTGCAGAGCTGGTGAAGAACAATCCAAGCTTGCAAGAAAATCTAGATGAAGCAGTCTACCGTGTGCTGTTAACTAAGTTCCGTGCTGGCCTGTTTGAAAGACCATACATCGACCCTGAACTGCATAAGAGCGTGCTGGGTCTCGCAGAGCATAAGCGTAAAGCGTTAGCTCTTGCTGAAGAGAGTATGGTACTGCTTAAAAACGACGGTGATTTACTACCGTTGGACTCACAAGGCTTAACCATTGCTGTGATTGGTCCTCATGCTCATTCGCAGAGGCAGCACCTTGGTTCTTGGTGTCTTGATGGCAATGCCGACGACGTTGCAACGATTGCCGATGGCATCCAAGCAGCAGCACCAGAGAACACCATAATTACTGATTCAAGCGCATTCAGTGATGACATGATGGAGTGCGCGCATCGCAGTGATGTAGTTGTGCTGTGTGTCGGTGAAAGTCATCGTCGAACGGGAGAAGCACGTAACATCGCTGAACTTGTGTTGCCACCGGGCCAAGAAGAGCTGATTGAGGCTATAGGCAAAACGGGCAAACCTCTGATTGTGGTTCAGTGCACTGGCAGGCCCGTACCATCACCTAAGATTGAGCAATACGCTCAGTCACTGGTTTATGCATGGCAAAGCGGCACAGAGACAGGCAATGCGGTCGGTAACTTACTGTTTGGTCGAAGTAATCCGAGTGGCAAGCTCACCATGACAGTACCAAGAAGCACAGGGCAAATCCCTATGTATTACGGTCGCAAGCCGATTGGTAAAATGCGAGCGTATCAAGAGTACATGCCATATAAGAATGAGCAAGATACACCGCTTTACTCATTCGGATTCGGTTTAAGTTATTCTCAGTTTGAGTATGGTAAGTTGACGACCGTAACGCCTGAAATTACAGAGAACGAGAGCCTAATTGTTGAGGTTGACGTTGAGAACACCTCTGCGATTGCAGGGCAAGAAGTCGTTCAGTGCTATATCTCTCGCAAAGTCTCTTCGACGACTCGTCCTCAACGAGAGCTAAAAGCATTTACAAAGTGCTTTTTAAAATCGAATGAACGTAAAACGATTAGACTGACGATTTCAGCGGACGACCTGAGGTTCTATGGTTCTCAAGAGTGTTTTATGTATGAGGTTGGTGACATTGATGTTTATGTTGGGGGAAGCAGTCTAGCGACCGAGTCAGTAACGGTTCATCTTGGGTAAACATTCCACTTAACGTAATTTTTTGAAGGTAAGTAAAAGAGATTGGGTAGAGCCAATCTCTTTTTGTTTATACGCTGTGGTGTATTTGCCTAATGTTATACATGTTTAAACACTGTACCTGAATAATTAAAACAAAAGGCTAGGGTGGCTTCCCATTCTATAGTCTGGCTCACTTGTGCTACAATCGCGCGAGTTTATATAAGAGAAAGAATAGGACACGCTGTGACTTCGTCTCCGGAAAAAGCAGATAAAAATAACCATGTAGCGAATACCAACGCGACATCGGATTCTGCTGCTGATCAAGCTAATCAAAAAAAGCAAAACAACAAACAACAAGCACCTAAAGCTAGCGCATCTCAAAATAGCCCAGCCTCTCTTCGTAAGGCCTTAAATGAGTGCATGATGCGCGACCGCTTCCGTCTAAGTAAGCGAATTGCTGGTGCGAGCAAAATTAAGAACGAACAAGCTAAGCACGCTGTCTTTGATGAGATTGCGTTAGACATTGCTAAGTCGATGATGACGGCAACTCAGCGTGCTGCACAGAAACCAACGATTGAATATCCAGAAATTCTCCCTGTTAGCCAAAAACGCGAAGACATCGCGAAAGCCATCGCTGAAAACCAAGTGGTTATCGTGGCGGGTGAAACGGGTTCGGGTAAAACCACTCAGCTACCAAAAATCTGTTCTGAGCTTGGCCGCGGCCGCTTTGGCCTAATTGGCCATACTCAGCCTCGTCGTCTTGCTGCACGTTCGGTTGCGAATCGTATTGCTGAAGAGATGGAAACGCAGCTGGGTGAGTTCGTTGGTTATAAGGTTCGATTCAACGATCAAATATCTGACAACACCCAAATCAAATTGATGACCGACGGTATTCTACTGGCGGAAATTCAACACGATCGTTTCTTAAGCCAGTACGACACCATCATCATCGATGAAGCGCACGAACGTAGCCTGAACATCGATTTCATCATGGGTTACCTGAAAGAGTTGCTGCCAAAGCGTCCTGATTTGAAAGTGATCATCACGTCGGCAACCATCGATCCAGAGCGTTTCTCTAAGCACTTCAATAATGCACCAATCATCGAAGTCTCTGGCCGTACTTACCCAGTAGATACGCGTTACCGCCCATTAGGTGGTGATGACAGTGATTCAGACCGCGACCAAATCGAAGGTATCTTTGAAGCCGTTGATGAGCTGTGTGATGAAGGCCTTGGTGATATCTTGATCTTCATGAACGGTGAGCGAGAGATTCGTGATACCGCAGATGCATTGAGCAAACGTAACCTTCGTGATACTGAAATTGTTCCGCTTTACGCACGTCTATCGGCAGGTGAGCAGAACCGTATCTTCCAGTCTCATACTGGTCGACGTATCGTGCTGGCAACTAACGTGGCAGAAACCTCGTTAACGGTTCCTGGCATCAAGTATGTTATCGACCCGGGTACGGCGCGTATTAGCCGCTATAGCTACCGCACTAAGGTACAACGCCTACCGATTGAGCCTGTCTCTCAAGCGAGTGCCAACCAACGTAAAGGTCGTTGTGGCCGTGTTGCGGAAGGTATCTGTATTCGTCTGTACTCAGAGGAAGAT
Source organism: Vibrio sp. TMPB1044 (assembly GCF_030442075.1). NCBI lineage: Bacteria > Pseudomonadati > Pseudomonadota > Gammaproteobacteria > Vibrionales > Vibrionaceae > Vibrio > Vibrio sp. TMPB1044. Next base: position 90,194 of record NZ_JAUJED010000019.1, read on the forward strand.
TTCGAATCGCGCCCAGAGTTTACTGACCCGGAGATTCTTCGTACTAACCTAGCATCCGTTATCCTTCAGATGACAGCGCTGGGTCTAGGCGACATTCAAGCGTTCCCATTTGTTGAAGCGCCCGATAAGCGCAACATTCAAGATGGTGTAAGGCTGCTTGAAGAGCTTGGTGCAATCGCGACAGTCGAACCGTCTGCGAATAAAAACAAGAACCACGGCGATGACAAGAAGAAGCTAACCGCGATTGGTCGTAAGTTGGCGAAACTGCCTATCGATCCGCGTTTAGCACGTATGGTAATTGAAGCGCCACGTAACCGATGCCTACACGAAGTGATGGTGATTGCGTCTGCGTTGTCGATTCAAGATCCGCGTGAGCGCCCATCAGACAAACAACAATCGTCTGATGACAAGCACAAGCGCTTCTTCGATAAAGAGTCTGACTTCATCACGTTTGTGAACCTGTGGGATTACATCAAGCAGCAGCAAAAAGCGCTGTCGAGCAACCAGTTCCGCAAACAGTGTAAGCAAGATTACCTGAACTATTTACGTATCCGTGAATGGCAAGATGTGTACTTCCAAATTCATCAAGCAATGCGTGAACTGGATACTAAGTTGAATACAGAGCCGGGTAGTTACGATGGTATTCACATCTCACTACTATCAGGTCTGCTTTCGCACATCGGCATGAAAGACCAAGAGAAGAATGAATATCAAGGTGCACGTAATGCGCGCTTCCATATCTTCCCAGCGTCTGGCCTATTTAAGAAACAACCTAAGTGGATCATGTCTGCTGAGCTGGTGGAAACCTCAAAATTATGGGGTCGTGTTATCGCGAAGATTCAACCTGAATGGATTGAGCCACTGGCGAAACACCTGATTAAACGCAGTTACAGCGAACCACATTGGTCGAAGAAACAAGCGGCGGTAATGGCACACGAAAAAGTGATGCTTTACGGAATCCCAATTGTTCCTAAGCGCCTTGTGAACTACGGTGCGATTGATGCAACCGTCAGCCGCGAGTTGTTCGTGCGTAGTGCATTAGTAGAAGGTGAGTGGGAAACCAAACACGCTTTCTTCAAGCAGAACCGTAAGCTACTGCAAGAAGTGGAAGAGCTAGAGCATAAGTCTCGTCGTCGTGACATCTTGATCGATGATGATGAGCTGTTCGATTTTTATGACCAGCGTGTGGGTGAAGAGGCTGTTTCAGGCCGTCACTTTGATACATGGTGGAAGAAAACCAGCCAGAAAACGCCCGATCTGCTGAACTTCGAAAAGTCGATGCTGTTCAGAGGTGATGCAAGCCACGTTACCGATTTGGATTACCCGAACTTCTGGCACCAAAACGGTATCAAGCTCAAGCTGAGCTACCAATTTGAGCCGGGCGATGACAACGATGGTGTAACGGTCCATATTCCGCTACCTATCTTGAACCAGATCGACCAAAACGGATTCGATTGGCAGATCCCAGGTTTACGCCAAGAGTTGGTGATTAGCCTGATTAAGTCACTTCCAAAAACGCTACGCCGTAACTTTGTGCCTGCACCAAACTACGCCGATGCATTCTTGGCACGTGTTACGCCACTTGAAGCTCCGCTATTGGATTCTCTTGAGAAAGAGCTACGTCGTATGACAGGCGTGGAAGTGGTACGTGATGACTGGAAGTTAGACCAGATTCCAGAGCACTTAAAGGTAACATTCCGCGCTGTAGATCATCGCAAGCGTAAGCTGAAAGAACAGAAAGATCTGCATGAGCTGAAAGAGAGCCTGAAAGACAAAGTTCAAGAAACGCTTTCTAAAGTGGCAGACGATGATATCGAACAGCAGAACCTGCACACGTGGAGCTTTGGTGAGCTACCAAAAGTCTACCAACAGAAGCGTGGCGGCTACGATGTTAAAGCTTTCCCTGCGCTGGTGGATACCAAAGACAGCGTAGAGATCAAACTGTTCGAGACCGAGCAAGAACAGATCTCGGCAATGAAATCGGGTCAGCGTCGTTTAATCTTGTTGAATGTACCATCGCCGATCAAATACTTGCACTCGAACTTGCCGAACAAATCGAAACTTGGTTTGTACTTCAACCCATACGGACAGGTACTTGATTTAATCGATGACTGTATCGCTTGTGGTATTGATAAGCTGATTGAAGAGAAGGGCGGTTTGGTTTGGGAAGCAGAGCAGTTTGAAGCACTGAAAGAGCACGTACGTGCAGAGTTGGGTGATACGGTAGTTGAGATTGCTCAACAAGTTGAAACCATCTTAACCACGGCATTCAGCATCAGTAAGAAGCTAAAAGGCCGTGTTGATCTTTCTATGGCATTCGCACTTTCGGATATAAAAGCTCAGGTAGAAGGCTTGATTTTTAAGGGTTTTGCCACAGAATGTGGGTGGAAACGCCTGCCGGATATTCTACGCTATATGAGAGCGATTGAACGCCGCATGGAAAAACTGCCAATTGACCCGAACAAAGATCGTCTTCATATGATCAAAGTTGAGTCAGTAATGAATGATTACAAAGAACTGCTGAATAAAATTCCAAAAGGGATCGCGGTTCCAGAAAATGTAAAAGAGGTGCGTTGGATGATAGAAGAGCTTCGTGTAAGCTTCTTCGCACAGCAGCTCGGAACGCCTTACCCAGTATCAGATAAGCGTGTTAAAAACGCGATTGATGCTTGCTAAAGGAATAAAGCTAGACGCAATAGCAAGGTTTAGGTATAAATCTTGCTTATTGCATTACTAATTGAATAGTTATTACATACAGGGCGACTTGGTGGCAATTTATTACCACTCAAGGCCTGCCACTAGGACGAAAAAGGTCGAATATGAAAAAAACGTTATTGGCACTAGCACTGCTAGGTGCATCTTCAACAGCAATGGCTGATTCTTGGTTGTACGGTGGCGTAATGGGTGGTCAAAACTCATTAGGCAATGAAGAAGAAACAGCGATTGGTATCCACGTGGGTACAGGCATCCTGCCACTAATTGGTATTGAAGCGGGTTACTGGGACCTAGGTTCTTTCGACAGCGTTAAGTACGGCAACCGTGACCTTACAAACCTAGATGCAAGCACTGCTTACCTAGCGATCAAACCAAGCATCGACTTCGGTCCTCTTCACGTATATGCGAAGGCTGGTGTTCACTCTTACGATCTTAAATCTGACGGCTTCAAGCAATCAGGAGAAGATGTAATGTACGGTGTCGGCGCTGAATACTTCATCTTTGGCCCACTATCTGTAGGCGCTAGCTACCAAAACTTCAAAATGAAAGATGACGACTCTGGCGTATTCACGCTAAACGCAACTATCCACCTACTGTAATTAATCAGTGAAACGATCGTAAATATCGGTCGGATAGTCGTTAAAGAGTTCGTAAGGATTCATAAAAAATGCCAGCTTGATAGCTGGCATTTTTGTATCTGTTAACCGTGTAATCGCCACTCTGTTTTCTTATAACAGATAGCTAGCGGAGGGTTACTTTTTACTGTTCAGAATACGCTGGATTCTTGGGTTAATCGCTTTGCCGTGTTGGCTTTCGTACTCTTCGCGCTTCAAGTCGTTAAGGTTCTTCACTGAGTTAGCAGCAAGAAGGAATTGCGGTAATTCTGTTTCAAGCATGCCTTTCTCATCTAAACGCTTTGCTTCCAAGTAGTACTTTTTAAACAGACCATCAAGCTTGTTTTCAGCCGTACGCTTTAAATCGTACAGCTTGTTTTGGATAAGCCACTTTTCAATCTTGTTAGCGGCAGTACGCGATAACACACGAATACGGCTATCCAGCAGTTCTTCTTCAGTCAGTGAATCTTTAAGGATCCAAAGTTCACCCATTTGCGGCGGCCAGCTGTTGCCAAGTTGAATACGCTCATGACAGTGCATTAGCACGCGGTTAAGGCCGTCTGAATCAACAGAGTTGGCAAACTCAATGAATTTACCACTTGGCTCACTACCGTATTGGTATTCCCACTGAGTTTCGTACACGCTCAAGAAAGAACCAAACACATGGACACACCAATCTGTGAGCTCTAATTCTGCAGGATCTTGATCAACAACAGGCACTTGTTGAGACGCACCTGAACCTGCAGCTTGTGCCGCCGCTACTTTCACATCGGTACTTTGTGCTTCAATCACTTCAGGTACTAGTGGAGCTTTAGGTTGAACGTCCGGAGCTGGCTCAGAAGGTTGGCTTTTTGCCTTTTTGAATGAGCTGCTGCCTGAAGCGTTCAGATGGGCTAAGCTTTTGTCGATACCCATTTCCTTGAGCTTGTCCTGCATTTCCTGAATATTGAGAGGTCTTCTGCTGTTGTTGTCTTTCATTTTGCTTCTCGTTAACTAACCAATACTGCAACTTAGATTCGATGCGAGATAGTGGCATTAGTTCATTGGCTTTGGCTTTATACCAAAGGACAAATTTCTTCCATACTAAACTATGGTCACCGGCAAGGCCGGAGAATTTAAACGCGCGTTCTGCCCATGATGGTATCTCTTCTTCGTTGAGGTCATGAGTAGAGACGGTGTTGCTGTTCATTGAGCCTCGGCCTTGTGGGCGAGGGGCATGCTGCATGTGTTGCATTGGCGCCGGAGCAGGCTGAAACTTGGGTGCAGGTGCAGGTGCAGGTGCAGGTGCAGGTGCAGGTGCAGGTGCAGTAGAGTAGACCGGAATACTATTGGTCGGTTGAACCTCAACGTGCGCCGTAGCTTGCTCTTGCTCAATGAGCATTTTGAAAACGTGAATCTCTTTTTGATCTCGATAATCTACTTTCACCTTATCGAGGAAACCTTGGTCGACTAAACACTTAAGGCAGTCGGCTAAACCAAACGTAGAGAGAGCACAAAGCTGACCTGCCGTTTGCAGGCACACATTGGTGTAGCCGAATTCGTCAGCACCATCTGCAAGCATCAATAAAACCAGCTTTTCTGCCGGGCTAGAAGTATTCACTTGCCAAGCTAAATAAGAATATTTGGCGCTCAATATCGTGTTCTCAAAAAAGGTAAGTCGTTGTCACTATTGTAAGTCACCCCTTACCGAATTTATAGCAACTTAACAGAAAACGACATTAGTAAGCCAAATATTGACCATAAGGAGAGGTCTGCCCTAAAAAGTAAGCCTACACTCATTCATTCTAGGTCAGAAGGTGGCTAAAGGTGGGTTTTACGGCCGTCTTTTTCGGGTCTGATTCTGCACTAAGGCTTAAAATAACGTGGTCTATTAACGTAAAGAATGAGCTTCTCACCTTTCGTGTTCTCTTCATGAAAGCGCCTATCTTCTCTCTCTAGTGACTGTTGATGACTTCTCTATCTACTTGTTGACATATTTATCCACCCATCCATTCATAAGTTGTATTTAATTTATAAAACACCTTGATATGATCAATATTTGCGCTATTATGACGATAAGTCAGAAATGACGAAGCGTCACAAAATGGTTAACTACATGAATTTACTATTCGTGTTAATATATTGGACAGGAGCGTTTTAAATACTGGCGAAGCTTAGATAATAGCTAAGCTAAAATACGGACTGAGAAATTATGTTTGGCTTTGGTTGTAAAGGCGATAAACAAGGTATCTTTGGTTGCAAAGGCGTGTTGTCTAAAAAGCAGCAGTCTATCGCAGACCGAGAAGTAGAATTGATGTTGTTAGCGAAAGATCTGGTTCGAGAACAAGGGTTCGGAAACCTGACGATGGATAGGCTAACGGCGGCAAGCTCTTATTCTAAAGGTACGATATATAATCACTTTTGCAGCAAAGAAGACGTCGTTTTAGCCTTGTGTATTCACTCTTTAAAGACCGAGGCATTGATGTTTGCTCGTTCTGGAGAGTTTGAAGGCAACTCACGCGAAAAGATTGTCGCATTGCACGTTGCGTACCGAGTTTATGCTCGTATGGAACCGGTATTATCAACTTGCGCGATTATGGCTAAAAGCCCATGGGTACTAGAGAAAGCCTCCAGTGCACGCGTGGCCGAGATGAATCAATTAGAAGAGATCGTTATCGAACAAGCGGATCTGCTCGTCAATCAAGCAGTAGAAGCCGGTGACCTAAAGTTCTCTTCTGGCGTGGGTTCAGATGCCATCGTATTCGCTAACTGGTCAATTGCATTTGGTTCAAATGCTTTGTCACAGAACGCATCAAACAGTCATTGTATCAAGCGGTTACAAGACCCGTATTCAGTATTACATAACGCGAACATGATTTTAGACGGCCTCAACTGGCAGCCCCTTTCGAGTGATTGGGATTACCGCAAGACCTGGCGCCGTGTAGAACAAGAACTGTTCAGCGAAGAGATCGCTTACTTAGAATCAGTAGGTCGATAGCTTCCATTAAGCCCACTCATGTGGGTTTATTAATAACCATTTTTGACGATTCGTCACAAACTTGAGATTAACCGACTGTAGTTTTGGTTTCTTGAGTGTTTGACTAAGAATTGTGTCTTTTATCAGCTTCGGCTGGCTTTTTATGACACAAATATGACGAATCGTCACAAATGGAGACTGTGATGAAACATGACAGCCAGAAGCCCACTTTCGATCAGCAAAATCGAGATAACCGTAATGTCGATAACGCAAACGCTGATCTAAATAACAGTTGGCACTCAATACCGACCAAGCGTTCGTTTATCGTTCTGCTGGTGGTTTTTTCAATCATCATGCTCTCTGCTTTTGGGGCAAAGAACCTCTACTTTAGAGGGGACTACAACATCTTCTTCGAAGGCACCAACAAACAGTTGATGGCGTTCGATGAAATTCAAACCACTTTTGCAAAAACCGACAACCTCGCGATTGTTGTCGCCCCTGAAGATGGCAATGTCTTCACCCCAGTAACCCTCACTCTAATTCAAAACCTCACGGTCGATGCGTGGCAGATCCCGTACTCAAGCCGTGTCGATTCGCTTGCCAATTATCAGCATACCGAAGCCGTTGAAGACGACCTCTTGGTAGAAGACCTGCTGTATGAAGAATATGAGCACACACCAGAGCGAATCGCCAAAGTTAAACAGATCGCCCTCAACGAACCTCTGCTTAAAAACGCATTAGTCTCAGCCTCTGGCGATGTGACGATTGTGAACGTCACCGTGCAATTGCCTGAAGTGGATAAAACTGCGGAAGTGCAAGAAGTAATCGCGGCTATCAATACTATGATCGCCAAGTACCAAGCCGATTACCCGAATGTCGAATTCCATAAAGCGGGCATCATCGCCATGAACAACGCATTTATGATGTCGGCTCAAGAAGACAGCTCAACACTAGTGCCGTTAATGCTGTTGGTGGTGTTGGTGTTCCTAACCTTTATGCTGCGCTCGTTCTTTAGTGTGGTGGCGACCTTAGTTGTGATTATCTCTTCAATTGTTGTCACCATGGGGTTGTCTGGCTGGGCAGGGATGTTCCTCAGCACCGCGACGGTTAACGTTCCAACCTTGGTATTAACCCTTGCGGTTGCCGATTGTGTTCATGTGATTGTGACCATGAGACAAGCCATGCAACGCGGGATGGAGAAAGCACAAGCCATTCAATACAGCATCAAGCTCAATGCGATGCCGATTCTCATTACCTCAGTGACCACTGCGATTGGTTTCTTGATGATGAATATGTCGGATTCTCCAGTATTACGCGACTTCGGTAACTTGTCTGCATTGGGCGTGATCATCGCGTGTTTCCTTTCTGTGACTATGCTTCCTGCGCTGTTAAAACTATTGCCAGTTAAAACTCTGCCAGCCAGCTTATCTACGCAAGGAAAAGGGGCGGCACAAAGCAAAGTCACCTTCATGGATAAGCTGGGTGATTTTGTCGTTGCTAACCGTAAAGCACTACTGCCTATTTCTACTCTTGTGATTGTTGGTGCTGCGGCGTTAATTCCACTCAACAAAGTGAATGATGAATCGGTGAAGTATTTCGATACCTCAAGCGAATTCAGACAAGCTGCGGACTTCATGGAACAGACCGTAAGTGGTATGACGACCATCAGTATCGCAGTGAAAACCAACGAGTCTCAAGCGATTGCTGATCCTGTGTTCTTGCAAGCGATTGGTGACTTTACCGATTGGCTACGCGTTCAACCAGAAACCGACCATGTGGCCACGCTTTCTGATGTTTACATGCGTTTGAACAAGAACATGCATGGCGACGATGACAGCTACTACCAACTGCCGCTTAACCGTGAACTTGCCGCGCAATACCTGCTGCTTTACGAGATGTCTCTGCCTTATGGCTTGGACTTGAACAACCAGATCAACGTCGATAAATCATCGATCAAAATGGTGCTCACCGTCGACAACCTCGGCAGTGTTGAACTGGTGGAACTCGAAGAACGCATCTACTCATGGTTTGCAGCCAATGCACCTCAGTATGAAGTAGTAGCGTCGAGCCCGTCACTGATGTTTGCTCACATTGGCGAAACCAACATGGCCAGCATGCTCTCAACTCTGCCTATCACCTTAGTGCTTATCTCTGGCTTGATGATCTTTGCATTGCGCTCGGTTCGCTTAGGCATGATCAGCCTAGTACCAAACATTGCACCTGCAATTATTGGTTTTGGTTTATGGGCGCTTATCTCTGGTGAAATCAACCTTGGTTTGTCCGTGGTGGTGACGCTCACTCTGGGTATCGTGGTTGATGATGCGGTGCACTTCTTAAGTAAATACCAACGCGCGAGAATTGAAGGGAAATCAGCGGAAGAAGCGGTTCGATATGCCTTCCACACCGTTGGCCGCGCATTGTGGATCACCACAGTCGTGCTTGTGGCGGGTTTCTCTGTACTGGCGATGTCGAGCTTCAGGCTCAATTCCGACATGGGCTTACTCAGCGCGATTGTGATTTTCATTGCGCTGGTGGTCGACTTCATATTGCTACCGAGCTTACTGATGATCTTCGACAAACAGACTCACTATTCAGATAAAGCCCAGTACCAACCAAAGTCATCCGCTAAAGCTCAATCCAACCCGTCTAACCCAGCTGGCGGACTGACTACTTCGACCAAATAAGGAATCTTCAGCCTACTGCGGTGGGCTGACTCAAGGAGATATTTATGAAAAGCGTTAAACAATCATTCGTTACTACATTACTTACTGTTAGCTCGTTAAGCGTCGGCACGTTAACAATAGGCACATTCGCGGCTTTCCCTACTATGGCTGACCCGGCGAAAGGCTTAGAAATTGCCGAGCAACGTAAAGCGGTTGATGTCGGGTGGGGCGATTCTGTCGCAACCATGGAAATGTTGCTTCGCAACAAACAGGGCGAAAGCAGCACACGCCTAATGCGATTGAAGTCGTTAGAAGTGGATGACGATGGCGATAAAGGGCTGACGATTTTTGATGAGCCTCGCGACGTAAAAGGTACGGCTTTCTTGAACCATTCACACATCACTAAATCGGATGACCAATGGTTGTACTTGCCTGCATTGAAACGTGTAAAACGCATTTCTTCACGCAACAAATCTGGCCCGTTTATGGGCAGTGAATTTGCTTACGAAGACTTGAGCTCGTTCGAGTTAGGAAAGTACACCTTCAACTACATTGAAGACACCAAAATTGAAGGTGTCGACACCTTTGTGTTAGAGCAAGTTCCGACCGACAAAAACTCTGGCTACACCATGCAAAAAGTATGGCTAGATCAACAATATTACCGCCCCGTTCAAGTGGAGTTTTACGACCGAAAAGGTGCATTGCTCAAAACCCTGTCGTTCCAAGACTACAAACAATACCTAAACCAATACTGGCGCGCTCACACCATGTCGATGCAAAACCATCAAACAGGCAAAAGTACGGTATTAACCACGACAGATTTAGCCTTCCAGACCGGTCTTAAAGGCAAGGATTTTCAAAAGAACACACTTAAACGTGCAAAATAAGGCAGGAATATGAAAAGGATTGTGGCAACAGGAACCCAGTTATCCTTAACTTTGGCAGTGACCGTCGGGCTTATGCAGGTGTCGCAGCCTTGTGTGGCGGCAGGCTTTAGTCCGGATCTTTCAGGGCAGGTGAACCTTGAACACAGGCAGTTCTTTAGCGACGGTTTGCAAGGGCAAGACAAAGGACAAAGCTCACTGGTGTTGCAGCCAGAATTTTACTGGGAGCAAGAAGAAGGCAACAGCAGCTTTACCTTCACGCCGTTTTATCGCCTAGACAGCGAAGACGATGAACGGACCCATGGCGACGTTCGTGAAGCTCTATATCTCAATTATTGGGACGATTATGAACTGCGTGCAGGTGTTGGCAAAGTGTTCTGGGGCGTAACCGAATCGGCGCACTTGGTGGACGTGGTCAACCAAACCGATGCCATTGAATCGGTCGATGGTGAATCGAAATTGGGTCAGCCTATGGTGCATTTCACATCGATTAAAGACTGGGGAACCATCGATGCAATGTTACTGCCGTATTTTCGTGAACGTACCTTTGCAGGTGAAGACGGTCGATTAAGGCCGACTGTATCTGTATCGGACGATGCGCTTTACGAATCTTCGCGAGAAGAAAAGCACCTTGATGTGGCATTGCGCTATAGCCAAATGTACGGCGATTGGGATGTCGGTTTAAGTTACCTAGGCGGCACCAATCGCGACCCTTATTATCGTGTAGAAGGCAATGAACTCAAGCCGTATTACGCGCAAATGCAGCATTTCGGATTGGATGTGCAAGGTATTATCGGTGATTGGTTATGGAAGCTAGAAAGCATTTACCGTGACAGCTACGACAACCACACAGGCGTAGCAACAGGCTTTGAATACACCTGGGTGGGGGCACTCGAATCGTATTGGGACATTGGCTTCATTGCTGAATATCTTTATGACAGCCGAGGCAATAATGCTCAAACCATCGGTCAAAACGACGTGTTCCTTGGGGCACGTTTCGCCTTGAACGATGAAGACGGAACTGAGGTACTTACAGGCATCACGCAAGACTTGGACAACAGCGATGTCTACAGTGCAAAACTGGAAGCATCAAGCCGTATCAACAACAACCTCAAGTGGCGATTGAACGCGTGGTTGTTTGAGAACGAAACCCCAGAGGACTTGTTGTTCTTTGCTCGTAAGGACGACTTTGTTGAGATGGCGTTGGAATATTATTTCTAATGTTGGTTTGGTGGGGCATTCTTGTTAAAGGGGGCGTCTCAGATTTAAGACGCGCTATATTTATAATGTTTAACGTCGTCTTTTTATAAAAAGGAGCAAATAATCGAATAGTCCCACAGGTAAGATGGTTATATTTTTCGAGTATCTATAACCTCCGAATATGCATGTAAATCGTGCTGGTGGTATCGGCCCTAAGGGATCTATGAATTTATTTAATTGGGATAAAAACTTTGAAACAGGCATTGGTGTTGTCGATGAACAACATCAATACCTTGTTGGTTTTATCAACCACTACGGAAATCTTGTGTCAGAGAATACTATCTCTATAGACGATATTAACATCGCTTTACTCGATCTCACGCGCTATGCCGAATTTCACTTTAAAGAAGAAGAATCTTTGATGAGAGATTGTGGTGTGTATGAGTTACACATTGAAGAGCACATCAAAGTGCATCGTGTATTTATGCAAGATATCTACAGCATGCAAGCTTTCATCTTGGAAGAAGATCAGTCGTCAGCACGGCAGTTACTTGATTTCTTGATCCATTGGCTTGCTTACCACATCCTCGGTATCGACCAAAACATGGCGCGACAAATGACCGCCATAGAAGAGGGCGCGACACCTCTACAAGCCTTTGAAGCAGAAGAAAAGCAGCAAGATTCTTCGACTGTCCCGCTGTTGACTGCGCTTAACAGCCTGTTTGAACAAGTCTCTGAACGAAACAAACAGTTGTTACGCTTCAACCAGTTACTCGAAGACAAAGTCGAGGAACGGACTACAGAACTGAAACGAGCGAGTAAGAAACTTGAAGAGTTGTCGTTAACAGACTCACTCACTAATTTGCCTAACCGCCGTAATGCCTTTAAACAGTTAGCCGTGCATTGGCAAGACTCCAAAGAGCTTGGTATGCCTTTAGTGTGCATTATGATTGATGCTGACAATTTCAAGCGCATTAATGACACCAGTGGACATGATGCAGGCGACTTGGTGCTACAAACCCTCTCCCGTGAACTGAAAAACACCTTTCGTAATGATGATATTGTTTGCCGGTTAGGTGGCGATGAGTTCTTGGTTATTTGCCCAGACACTGATCTTAAAGGTGGAATGTACATCGCGGAAACGGCTCGACAGAAAGTGTCTGAATTAGAGGTTGAAACCAGTAATCAAGTTTGGATTGGCAGTATTAGTGTCGGTGTCGCTGAAATAACCGAAGAATTCGAAACCATGAATGAATTGATTAAAGCGGCTGACGAGTCCGTTTATCTAGCGAAAAACGCAGGAAAGAACAGCGTTTGTTCTATTCAGATCTAGCCTTCAGGTCATTTCCAAATTAAGAAGTGGAACCTGTAATTGTTCCACTTCTTCCTACTCCTCATTAATATCCTGTTAAATTTGCCGTGTTTTTAGGCAATAACTTGTTCTTTTAGCGATTCAATTTGGCATTGGTTGCGTGTTTGATTACTATGTGTAGCTATCTAAAAAAACTAATCATCCGATACGGACACTACCAACTGGTAGATGAGGAAATGATGCAACATCTAGAAGAGATCATTGCTAATGCAACGACTGCTATTGATACAGCAGATTCGTTAGTCGCACTTGATGAAGTGCGAGTTCAGTATTTAGGTAAGAAGGGTGAACTAACTCTTCAACTACAAAGCCTAGGTAAACTTCCACCTGAAGAGCGTCGCACTGCTGGTCAAGAGATCAACAAAGCGAAAGGTGCTGTTCAACAAGCGATCGCAGCTCGCAAAGACGCACTACAACGTGCAGAGCTTGAAGCGAAACTAGCTGAAGAAACTATCGATGTGAGCCTACCAGGTCGTCGCATTGAGAACGGTGGTCTTCACCCAGTGACTCGCACAGTTGAGCGTATCGAACAGTTCTTTGGTGAGCTTGGCTTTAGCACTGAGTCTGGCCCTGAGATCGAAGATGCATTCCACAACTTTGATGCACTAAACATCGCAGACGATCACCCAGCTCGTACTGATCACGATACTTTCTTCTTCAACCCTGATCTAATGCTACGTACGCACACTTCTGGTGTTCAAATCCGTACGATGGAAAACGGCAAACCGCCATTCCGCTTCATTGCTCCGGGTCGTGTTTACCGTAACGACTACGATCAAACTCACACGCCAATGTTCCACCAAGTGGAAGGTATGTTAGTTGATGAGAACGTAAACTTCGCACAACTTAAAGGCATTCTTAACGATTTCCTTTGTAACTTCTTTGAAGAAGAAGTTGAAGTGCGTTTCCGTCCTTCATTCTTCCCGTTCACAGAGCCTTCAGCTGAAGTTGACGTGAAACGTAAAGATGGCAAATGGCTAGAAGTTCTAGGTTGTGGCATGGTTCACCCTAACGTACTTCGCTCTGTTGGCATCGACCCTGAGAAATACTCTGGTTTTGCATTCGGTATGGGTGTAGAGCGTCTAACGATGCTTCGTTACGGCGTAAATGACCTTCGTGCGTTCTTCGAGAACGACCTTCGTTTCCTTAAACAATTCAAGTAATCCGGGGCAGTCAAAACTATGAAATTCAGTGAATCTTGGCTACGCGAGTGGGTTAAACCTGCAATTAACAGCGAAGAGCTAGCTCACCAAATCACTATGGCTGGTTTGGAAGTTGACGATGTAGAACCTGTTGCTGGTGAATTCACCGGCGTTAAAGTAGGTAAAGTGGTTGAGTGCGGTCAGCACCCAGACGCAGACAAACTACAAGTTACAAAAATTGATATCGGCGAAGAAGAACTTTTAGACATCGTATGTGGTGCATCTAACTGTCGTCTTGGCCTAACTGTAGCAGTAGCAACAGTTGGCGCAGTACTTCCTGGTGACTTCAAAATCAAGAAAGCAAAACTACGTGGCGTTCCATCGCACGGCATGCTTTGTTCTTTCTCTGAGCTAGGTATCGACGTAGAGTCTGACGGCATCCTTGAGCTGCCAGAAGGCACAACGCTAGGTATGGACGTTCGTGAGCTTCTAGAGCTTAACGACGTAACTATCGACGTAGACCTAACAGCAAACCGCGCAGACTGCTTCAGCATCCGCGGCCTTGCTCGTGAAGTTGGCGTACTAAACCGCGCAGACGTTACAGAGCCAACAGTTGAAGCTGTTGCAACAAGCATTGAAGACACAGTATCTGTTGAAATCAAAGCAACGGATGCTTGTCCACGTTACCTTGGCCGTGTGGTTAAGAACGTAAACGTAAAAGCGGAATCTCCAATCTGGATGCAAGAAAAACTGCGCCGTTGTGGTATCCGTTCAATCGACCCAGTTGTAGACATCACAAACTACGTGATGCTAGAGCAAGGCCAACCAATGCACGCATTTGATCTCGCTAAGATCGAAGGCGGTATCGTGGTTCGTCTAGCAGAGCAGGGCGAAAAGCTAACACTTCTAGATGGCAACGAAGCTGAACTAAACAGCAACACGCTTGTTATCGCTGACCACAACAAAGCACTAGCAATCGCTGGTATCTTTGGCGGTCAAGATTCAGGTGTTACTACTGAAACAACAGACGTACTTCTTGAAGCGGCATTCTTCGCACCGGATCACATCCGTGGTCGCGCACGTGCTTACGGCCTTCACACAGATTCTTCTCTACGTTTCGAACGTGGTGTTGATTCAACTCTACAAGCAGCAGCAATGGAGCGTGCAACGCAGCTTCTAGTTGAAATCTGCGGTGGTGAAGTTGCGCCAGTAAACGGCAGCGAATCTGAAGCTGATCTTCCTAAAGCAAACGTAGTTGCTCTGCGTCGCGCTAAGCTAGACAGCCTACTAGGTCACGAAATCCCATCTACAGACGTAGTGGAAATCCTAACTCGTCTAGGTTGTGAAGTTGAGACGACTGAAGCTGGGTGGACGGCAACGTCTCCATCTTGGCGTTTTGATATCGCAATCGAGCAAGACCTAATTGAAGAAGTAGGTCGTATCTACGGTTACGATAACATTCCAAACCAAGCGCCTAAAGCGGCACTTAAAATGAATGACCACAAAGAAGCTGACCAACCGCTTAAGCGCGTTCGTGACCTTCTTGTAGACCGTGGCTACCACGAAGCAATCACATACAGCTTCGTAGAACCAGAACAGCAAAAACTTGTTGTACCTGGTGTTGAGCCGCTAATCCTGCCATTCCCAATCTCTGCGGACATGTCAGCAATGCGTCTTGGCCTAATCCAAGGTCTTCTAAACACAGTTGTTCACAACCAGAAGCGTCAACAGTCTCGCGTTCGTCTATTCGAATCAGGCCTACGTTTCATCCCTGAAGCAACTGCTGAAAACGGCATGCGCCAAGAAATGATACTTGCGGGCGTTATCTCTGGTACTCGTGGCGAAGAGCACTGGGACATTGCAACTAACACTGTAGATTTCTTCGATCTTAAAGGTGACCTAGAAGCAGTTCTTGAGCTTTCTGCAAACGAAATCGCATACAGCTTCAAAGCAGCTAAGCACCCAGCACTTCACCCAGGTCAAACTGCGGCTATCGTAGTAGACGGCAAAGAAGTGGGTATCATTGGTACTGTTCACCCAGAACTAGAGCGTAAGTTTGGTCTTAACGGCCGCACTATCGTATTCGAAATCGAATGGGCAGCTATCAACACTCGCGTGCTTCCAGAAGCAGTAGCCGTATCTAAGTTCCCTGCAAACCGTCGTGATATCGCCGTTGTTGTTGATGAAGCAGTCGCTTCTGGTGACATCGTAGAAGCGTGTATCGCAGCTGGTGGCGAATTCCTAACAGGCGCTAAACTGTTCGACGTATACGTTGGTCAAGGCGTTGAAGAAGGTAAGAAGAGCCTAGCTATCGCACTTAGCCTACAGTCTGTAGAGCGCACACTAGAAGATGCAGACATCGCTGGTTCAGTAGATGCTATCGTAGCTTCAATCTCAGAGAAATTCGGCGCAGCACTTCGCGACTAATCTCTTCTGATAGATAGAAAAATCAAAGGCCTCGCAATTGCGAGGCCTTTTTGTTTTGTTTCTTATCTGCATCTGACATAGCTATAGTCTTTGAATCCAAAGAAGAAGTTAGTGTATGTTTAAGTTGTTAAGTTAACTTTTAGGCAATTAAGCTAGCAACTTCATTTATACACAAGGTCGGCATTTTGAGCTTATGTATATTAACGTTTTGTAATTCAGCTAAATACCCTTCGGGCTCTTCGTTGTCACTAAAATTTAAACACCTATCCAGATGAATAGCAGTGAAGCGAGATAAACCAATTGACATTAGATTTAGAACGCTCTTTTTACAGGAACCAAATTCAAGGTATATATGATAAGGTTCTATTGCTTCGGCGGATTGTAGTCCTTGTTCAAGAGCGATATGCTTTAAGATTTCTAAGTAGGCTGAAAAATATTTCACCATCTTAAAGCGTATATCTGTCTCAAGAACTTTTAGACAAGATCTTACTTCTCTTGTTGGGTTAACACTGCCAGTGTCTCTGACCTTTTCTAGGTAAGATATTCTCTCGTGCAGTATTTTACCTATTGGTGCCCCCCAAACCCATTGGTAGGATAAATAGCTAAGCCAAGGCTTGAATTTTTCATGTAGCTTCCACTCGAAGCTAGCTTCGAGAGTATCGATTATCTTTTCAACTCTGGCTTTTGAGCCCGCTATATATGGATATATAGGGTAGTAGTCTTCTATATTTTTTTGGTCCAAGAGGTATTTATATAGCCTATCTAGCTGGTCTGGTCTTAAGGATTGGTTTCTCTGTATGATTTCTTCTGGCAGAGCAACTTCTAGTGACTTAACTATCTCAATAGTATTGTCTAACTCATCACTATTTGAGTCCGTTCGATATTGTTCCATGAAAGAAAAATCTTTGGTAATAAGGAAGTCACTGTAGATCTTCCCAATCGCTACATCAGCTTCATCTTGCTTTGTTTCATCCCTGGTTTCTTGAGATTTATCTTCGCGTATTGCCTTTTGTAGTTCTGTTCCTCCATCAGCTAAAATATTACTTATGGATGAAGTTATGGTTTGTAATTTATCTCCTGTATAGCAAGGGCTGTCCCAATCGTCTGGTCTTACACACCATACATTCCCGTGAAATTCGCTAAGGAGACGGCCTGCACGACCTGCTAAGTTTAGGAAATCTGCGCGGGTCATACCATTATCGCCAGACTTGGGGTTCTCAATAATAATGTGCTTAGCTGGGAGGTTTACACCTTGTAACAACGTACTCGTACAGAATACAACTTTAATATCCCCTTTCCTGAAAAGATCTTCGACCCCAGTTCGTAACAAAGAAGGCATGTTTCCGTAATGGAAGGCAATACCCTTTTTAAGGCAGTTTTTCAGTGCATAGTCAGGGTGAACTTCTTGCTCGATGAAGCTTATAAACATTTTCACATCGTCACTAACCTCGATATCCGGAGCAAGAGTTGAAGCGTGAATTGCACGTTCTTCAGCACTTGATGGGGTATTTGAAAATGAAATTACAGCATCATCATCCGATAGAGTTAGGGCTAAGCTCGCTATTTGTTGGTTCTTACTACCCCTTAATGGGAAAGGTAGGTCGAACTCACCAATATCAGTCGTCCCCTTGCTACTGAGCAAAGATATGTGCATTTTAGCGGGCTTTCTAGCTACTTGGTTTATTAATAAAATATTTTGAGAAACAGGAGATATGACTTCGGTGAAGAACTTTCCATTGGAGGTACGTTGAAATAAAGATAAAAAATACTCTGGGTTTTTAATCAAAGGGCTCGCAAAAAGTAGTTTTGTATTATTAAATTTTCTTAAAGCTACATCTATTGCTGTTTGAAGAATTATGCCTCGTTTCCCATTTTGAATCTCATGCGCTTCATCAATTATAAGCGTATCGATCTCTGGCTCTATATCTGTTGAACTTAGAAAGCTGAGAAGGCGCTCTTGAGTGAAAATATATACAACATTGGTGCGTGTTTTTTTTCTATCAACAGGAAACGGTGTAGTTCGGATTATGGCTTTATCTTGACCAATTTTCTTAATTGCATTTCTGACTCTCATAGATACTTCTGAAATCAGTGCTCTTGTCGGAACGACATAAACAATGCTGTGGCTCTGATTTACTCTAATCTGATTAGATAGAGAGAGGTTTAATACAAATGACTTCCCGGCAGATGTAGGAGCTGAAATACTCAGGTTTTGTTCATCTTCTAAAGAATTAAACAACTGTATTTGAAAGTCAGTAAGTTGTATTTCGTTTTCTGATTCATCAAGGATAGTATTCTCTGACTCTCGTGCAATTATCTCTAGTCTCAAAGGAGCAGGGATAGAGTTTTCAATTACGTATCTGTTTCTTAATAGCTCTCGACCAGGAAAATTACCAATGCGAGACAAGATAACTTCAGCAGCTCCTTTGACAAGTTCACTGTCACCTTTAGTTTGCTCAAGAAGCCTAGTAATGATCTCGTAAGACTCATTTATTTCATCATCTATTCCAAGCGATAATATCGAAGCATGGCTTACCAGTGCTCTAATTTCCATATCTTCGAAGTAAATTATGCTTTCAGAGGAAAAGCTGGAAGGGAGTTGGTTTTGAATGCTAGCTTTTTCTAGTTTTCTTACTAGCATTTGAATATCGAGAGTCTCACTCATACTGGTTTTAGTCCTTAGTCGAGCGCTTTGTTAAAGGCATTTCTGAAATCATCTACCGAAGGAAACGGGAGGAAAAAAAACTCGAAAGAAAGATGGTTGCAATTCATATTGGCTATTTTTTTCTGTAAGGATGTAGTTAAACGTAAACCTTCTTCGTGGAACTTTGATATGAAACTTTCCGTTAACGCCTTTGGATTCCCACCATCTATAGTGCTGAATTCTTTATAATTATAGCCTATGAGGCATGCATGATTTAGGCGGGCGTTTGGTCCCGGTTCCCCACAAACGATCAAAGACGATAGTGCTTTTTTAGTCTCTTCATTCGAATATTTAAAGTGCTTAGTCACCATGGTAAATTCATGTTCGAGCATTTCAATATTATGGAAATCGTCAATACTACTCAGTGCCGAGTTGATTGCTGAGTTTGAGTCGACATAAAGTTTAGCTTCACCAAAAAAGAAGTCTACGAGCTCGTCTTCAGAATTGTATTTAGCATGAATGCCATCTGAACCTTTAACTTCATCTTTATGATTGGTTTTTAATTCCATTTTTGAAACCATTTGAGGTGCACCGAGAATGGCTTCGATTAAGAAAAATAACAGCAGCTCACCAGCTTCACCGGTTCTATCTGGGTTTTCAGAATCTATTTCTGGGTGACGGAATAACTTTCTAGCTTCTTTCGTCAATCTAGCTGACTCTCTAGCGGTAAGTTGATCCGGTCTGTTTGCAGATGATATACAGTAATCAATGATGAATTCATAAAGTAGATTCGCAAGAGCTTTTACCATTGGCTGGCCGTTACCATCGAACTTTAAGTAGTGAAGTCTTACGTTAGTTTTGTACCCATCAATCTTATATTCATGATCTAAGCAACCAATACAAGAATCATACGCACTTTTGTCGACTGATAAGTAACGATTAATGTTTATGGTCATTTGGTATCCTCAAGGAATATTTAGGGGCTTTATCACTCATTTCTTTCATACCAATCTACAAACTCCTTTGATATGCATTCGGTTAAGCTAGAGTGATATTGAAGCTTGTCCGGAGCAGAGATCCACTTAGAGGGAATTGAATTAATCGTAAAACCACGAGATTCGATAAAGCTGACACATTTTACTTTAAAGTTAGGATCCCTAAAGTCATATGATCCACTGCTGAGTAAATGTCTTGCCCCGTCCGCAAAACATTCAAATTGACTTTTTAATTGTCCACTTATGGCTGTTATGTAGCTCCAGTCAGCAAGAGATCCATCATGATGTACAACGTGAAAACAGCGAGTTTTAAATTGACCAGTGTTTTTAATGATGAACTCTTTAATGTTGTGTTCGTCTTTAGTTTTCCAATGAAATTCAGGATGCCGTTTATATAAAGCAAGAACGTCTGAAAATTCTTCGTCATGATGCGTTATTGCCGCTTGGTGGCGGTTAGCGTTTAGGATCGCTTTGAAATGACTTTTCGCTTCTGACTGTGTTTTGAAACAGGTTCCATTAGCAAGTTGCACTGGCTTAGCCATATATACTCCATAAGTGCAATCAATAGCAGTAACCATTATTGCATTGTGGAATACTATACTACAATGCATATCTCTACGGATTAGTAGAGCTACTTATCAAAAATAGCGAATTATGGGAAAAAACAGGGTGGTATATTGTTTATTGATTAATAAAGGTTATGGCTACTAGTTGTATTAACACGACTAAGGGTGTGGCTGAATACTCGCTGCTTTTTTACTATAAGCAACCCATTTGTGTATATGCGCTCTTAAATTAACGAGGTCTAGACAGTTATCCTCATAGCTTTCCTTGACCCGTCTACAACTTCACACTTTATAGTGACTATATTGATTGAGAGGGGCGCTTTCTGTGTTCCCTCCAAAGTAAGTAGAGAGACACTATGAAACGTTTAATTCTAAACATCACACTCTTGGTATTCATGGCTCTTGGTAGCATTAATGCCATGGCTCATGATTCAACGGTTAAGTACGGTATTGCGATATCTCACGATGGTGAGCAAATTGCGTATTGCAAAAGTGGCAGTGGGGAGACAGCGCTGATCTTAATTCATGGTTGGAGCTTAGACAGCAGGCTTTGGCAAAACCAAGTGAGTGAGTTTTCAAAGCACTACCAAGTGATCACCATGGACTTAGCCGGGCATGGTAACTCGTCGTTCAATCGTGAAGAGTACACCATGGTTGCATTCGCTGAAGACATCAAAGCCGTAATCGAGAAAGAACAACTCGAATCTGTCATCTTAGTCGGGCATTCGATGGCGGGTGGCGTTATTGCAGAAGCCGCTAAACTGATGCCGAAAAGAGTGAAGGGCATTATTGGTGTCGATACATCACAAAACGTCGCACTAGCCGTTTCACAAAGCGACCTAGACTCAATGACCAAACCGTTTGAAGCAGACTTCCAAGCGGGCATCACTACATTCGTGAAAGACTCGCTACCAAAAGACGTAGAGGCGGATTTACTTTACTGGGTAACGCAAGACATGGCCTCAGCACCGCCAGCTATCGCGATAAACCAGTTCCGCCATTATCTAGGCCAATACGTAACAGGCGAAGCATACCGCGTGTATGAGAACGTGAATGTGCCAGTAATATTGGTTAACGCTCGCCTATGGCCAACCGATTCAGAAGTGAACAAGAAACACATCAAGGATTACAGCATTTACTACATTGAAGACTCAGGCCACTTCCCAATGCTAGAACAACCACAGCAGTTCAACACAACCTTGATGAAAGCGGTTAAGTCAGTGAAGTAGGCGCCGTAGTTGTTAAATGATGGATGTAATCGTTGATAGATAAAACTAAGGCCTCGCGATTGCGAGGCCTTTTTTTAAAACTGTAGACTACTACCCCGTATATAGTCGACGTGGTACTAGCTTACAAGTTTTAGATAAGCGTTTGACGTTACTGATGTACGCACTACTTCTGGTAGAGTAAATGACTCCCATGTAGTGTCACTACGTCTTATCAATAGCATGTTTTCAGCAATCCAATACTTACCTATATTGATTTGGCTCGTTTGTCCTGCAATTTCAATATTTATTTGGTTTAGAGGGTGTATGACTTTACTCATCATCTCGTCTAATTGTTGATTAGCAGTGTTTAACTTTTCGCGCTCTGTCGCTCCAGTAATAGCGCCAATTATAAGATCAGTTACAACAAATCCAACTGCAGACAAAATACCAATTGAAAGTCCGCCTACAAACTTTAGACCTAATGATACCGTGATCCCTGAAGCTGCAAGGGCCGAGATACCTCTTGCCATCGCTACTCCTAAATAGACTGAGATCGAAACTCCTACACCTGTTGGAATAGCCCAACCGACCCACTTTTCTGCAGTACCTATATTGTCGTAATTCGTTAATTTCTCGTACTCATTTGCTTTGCTCGCGTCTAACGTCGTTTTAACTGACTCATTAAACTGGTATATGTGTTGTTTAGCATCTTCAATAACTGCATTGATTTTGGTTACCATCTCATCAACGGTTTGTTTATCAGGATCTAATGCTACTTGCTCCAATCGAAACTTTCCGTCAAATGGCAGTTGTTCTTGGTTAATCACTTGGTTAACCATAGTGTTGAAAGAGTCAGAAAAATTATTCCAGTTAGTATTGAATCCTAAAAATGCGTTACGAGCTTCCGCAGTTTTAGAACGTACCTCTTCTCTTCTTTTTGGGTTATCGGGGTATAACAAATCAGAAAAGATGGACATAGGTATTCTCCTTTTAGAAGGTCAACACATGAATATCACGCGTTATAAATGAACTAAAAGCATAGCTGTTTGATATAAGGGTAAATTTAATACTTCAGATTTTGAGAGTTAAGTCACGATATGCAGTTAGTTGCACCTGTTGGGGCAATGCACCTTTGTGAATGTGCTCACCTTGTTCTCCCAATGCTAGAGCAACCACAGCAGTTCAACACAACATTGATGAAAGCGGTTAAGTCAGTGAAGTAGGGCGCTGTAGTTGTTAAAAGGTGGATGTAATCGGTGATAGATAAAACTAAGGCCTCGCGATTGCGGGGCCTTTTTTGTTCGTTGGAGGCTTTGCTAGATACATTCATTTCAATTTGTGAGTAATGTTCGCATCGTTCATTCTTTTATGGTCCTTAAACGAGTGCCTCATAGTTATATAAATGACCTAATAACCCCCCCTAGATACGTAATTAGCATCACTGTTATTAGTAATGTCTGACCGAATCTAGTGGGGCTTTTTACTGATAATCACTTTAACTATGTGTTTAGGACGTCCTGCTATGGCTAAGAAAATAATATTCATTCATGGTCGCGCTCAAAAGCCCGATAAAGCTCACCTTCAAGCACTTTGGTACGATGCTATAGAGCATGGCTTGCAGCGAGATTGTGGAGAATCAAGTTCATTACAAGCTTTTAAAGATGTCGATAAACGGTTTGTCTATTACGGTGAACTATCAAACACATTGTTAGAGAAACCAACGGAAGACCCTGTAAGTCGACAGCAAGCGTTGTCTGAACTCAAAGAGTACGAAACCAGCCAGTTCGACAAAACAATGTATGACGAGGTATCTAAAATTGGTTTTCTGAAAGAGGCGTTAGCAGATACTTTTTCATCGCTATTTGGAAAGCTGGGTGTGGCTGAGACACTCATAACGAAGGTCGCACCGGACATGGCGCATTATTGGAATGAAGATACCTATTTTGGCAGCGATGTCAGGCATAGGCTAATGGTAGAACTGAAGGAAGTGCTTGATAATCAGGATGATGTGATGATCGTATCTCACAGTCTCGGGTCGATGATCAGCTATGACGTGTTATGGAAGTTATCTCACTACGGAGAGTATAGACATGACTATGGTGCGGATAAGAAGGTCAACTTATTGCTAACGCTCGGGTCACCGTTAGGAGATGAAAACGTAAAAGATAGGCTAAAGGGGAGCCGCTTGAAAGATGAGAAGAAGTATCCTTTAAACATTCAGCAATGGATAAACATATCGGCAGAAGACGATTTTATCTCTCATGACAGCAAAATTAGAAATGACTTTAAAGATATGCTCAAACTGGATCTGATACCCGGCGGAATGAAAGACATCTACCCAGTTTATAACCTCAATATTCGCAACGGAAAAAGCAATCCGCATGCTTCCATCGGCTATCTAATCAATCCTAAATTCATCACAGTACTGGATGAATGGCTCTCGAGTTGATTTGGTTTACCATCGTCAATTGCTTCGCTGCTCGTTCGTTGAAACTTAGATAAAACAAGGCCTCGCGCGTGCGAGGCCTTTTCGTGTTTCGACCAAAACTCAATATTAATCGAGGTTAACGAAAGCTTGGGATAATCGCTGGAATTCCCGGTAGAAGGCCGACCAATGCCATTACGCCACTTAGTACAATAAACATGATGCCAGGCAACACCCAACGGCTCATTTTACTCAGCTCACCGCTGCGTTCTTTACAACCGACTAAGCCTAAGTTGTCTAACAGCATAGTGAGAGACCAACCGAATGCTGGGTTCACTAGCGCCGATGAAAATACAACAATCGCTGCCGATTGGGTGGTTTTCCCTTCACGTGTCATTTCCATTCCAGCTTCTAACAATGGAACAAATACCCCAACAATCAGCGCAACACAAAGTACAGGTTGCCAGATAGCTAGATCCATCGGGTAGCCCCAAACTGCGGCGATGATACAGAACAGAGCTGTGAGCAAAGCGCCAGCAGGAATAGGGCGTTTAGCAATCGCCGCCGGTACGATATAAGTACCCCATGAAGACGTAAAGTTAGTACCACCGAGCAAAGAACCGAACGTTTGGCGAATTGAAGCCGTGGTCATTGTGTCGTCGATGTTCATGTGTACTTTTTCGGTACGTTCTGGATAGCTGATTTTTTGAAATACTTGATGTCCTAAGAAATCTGGTGACCACATCGCTACGGCTAAAATAGCAAACGGCAATACCACCATGAAGTGTTCAATCGTCGGTAGGCCTAACATCCAACCAGTATCTTCTCCCCACCAATACATAGGGTTCATGTTAGGTAAGCCTGGCTCAGTGTGGAAAGCAAATGGGGCACCCATAGCAAATGCAATCGTACCACCCAGTAAACAACTAAGAGGTACGGCTAACCAGCGCTTACGGAAGTGTTCTAATAACGCGTACAAAATGATGGTGCAGAAGATCACGACAAAAGCGATATGGCTCATACCAATTCCCTCAGCCCAAGCGAACAGCTTTTTCACTTGAGAAGCGGTTCCAACAAAGCCGAGGTAGAGTAATAAGCCGCCACACACGCCTTTACTGGTGAGGTTGGCCAACATGCTGCCACCTTTACTGATGGCTAAGATTAAGCCGAAAGCGCCAATCAGCAACCCAAAGGCCATTGGGTGTCCACCTGCTGCCACGACAATTGGAATTAAAGGGATGAGTGGGCCGTGTGTACCTGCGAGGTTCGCGGTCGGTAATAAAAAGCCAGAGAAAAGAATGATGAAAACAGAGGCGATGAGGAGTTCATAACGAACGTTTTCTAAAATAAAGTCTTCATTTAATCCTAGAGCCCCCGCAAAGGTGGCTGCAATCGCGCCCACCATAACCACTTTACCAATAGTTGCGGCCATCGCTGGGATGGTGTCTTCTATCTCGAATCGATAATCTTTAAACGGTAAATTTGGACGCCAGCGTTTAGGCGCCATGATTTGTAATTCATGTTCTAAATATTGGTCGCGGGAATCAAATTCTGATCTTGGTTTGTGTTGTTGTTCATAAGTGAGTTCATCCTCATTGGCTTGAGGCTTATCTGCTTGTATATGTACGGACTCTAAAGTACTGCTCATGTTGATTCCTTTCGTTCACACTCTAAGGCGTGTTATTCCAACAAACGTTATTGACTCACGCAGAAGCGCAAACAATGCGTCAACGTATTATTAAAAACTCATTAACATTTACTTGTTAGTACCTTATACCAAACCCAAAAAAACAAATAGTCTCAGGTAGTTAGACATTAGTCGTAGAGTTAGTCGACTAGTATTAGACTCTGTAGATAGTATGTGTCTGGTTATTTGTAGTCCCTTAATTTCTCCCACGTTCTGCACTTGATAGTGATAGAATCTCCGCATTAGAATTATCGAGAAACTAGGTATTTATAAACAATGTTTATCCATCAGGTAAATGGCATCGATTGGCTGGTAATTACAGCCTTTGAAGAACTGAAAACTATGTTTATCGAAGATGCTGGTCCTATCCCAGCTTACTTCTCTACCGCCAGTGAACTGAGCCTGATTGATCAAGCCAAGCGCAGCTATGGATTTTTGCCTAAACTCCGCGGTGTGATCACCGATACCGGCACGTATCAAAGTGAAAATCTTGAAGAAGATTTGAACCCACAGCTTGCGTGTATAGTGGAAGGGCGTGGCCGGGTGTTTATCTATCACGGCGACTATGTGGCTTTTGTCGATGACGAGCAAACCTTCATTACCCGTATGGACTGAGAGTGATTCAGTGAGTTGAGATCGGCGAATTGGTAAATCGGCGAGTTAGCTCCCCTAGAATTTAAAACTAAAGGATTAATATGATGGCAAAAACGATCTCATTGGTACTTGGCAGTGGTGGCGCAAGAGGCTTGGTGCACGTTGGAATCATCCGTTGGTTAATGGAGCATGGCTATCAGATAAAATCCATCTCTGGCTGTTCAATTGGTGCACTTATCGGTGGTGTCTACGCTGCGGGTAAGTTGGATGAATTTGAAGAGTGGGTTACCAGTATCGACCAATCGGATATGGCTATGATGTTGGACTTTTCATGGCAATCGAGTGGTATCTTCAAAGGGGACAAGATCATCGACACACTGCGTGGATTGATCGGCGAGATTTCAATTGAAGATCTGCCTATCCCTTATACCGCAGTTGCTGCCAACGTCGCCGATGAAAAAGAGGTTTGGCTGCAGTCAGGCTCTCTGTTTGATGCTATTCGTGCCTCTATCTCTTTGCCATTGTTCTTCACACCTCATGTTATTAATGGCGAAGCGCTCATTGATGGCGGGGTACTCAATCCCGTACCGATTGCGCCTACCTTTGGTGATAAGACAGACGTTACTCTGGCTGTGAATTTAGGCGGCGAACCTGAAATGGTTCAACAGGAAGTGATACCTGTTTCCCTACCAACAAAAGAGAGTAACTTGCATGAGAAGGTTGTTCACTTTATCGATAATCTCGGTAGCAGTGTAAAAAGTAAAATGAGCTTCAATTTTGCTGCCTACGACATTGCCAACCAAGCGTTTGATGCGATGCAATCGACCATTGCTCGTCAAAAACTGGCCGCTTACCCCGCCGATATTACGCTTGAGATCCCACGTAATGCCTGTGGCACTTTAGAGTTTGATCGCTCACAAGAGATGATAGACAGAGGCTATCATTTGGCACAGGCTAAACTGGGTAACTGGCTTTAATGTATTTGCTGCTGAATGAGAGTATTTATGGAAACTGAACTTAAAGATCTGGTCACAACAAAAGATGTCATCGTGCTCACCAGTTCAGAAGAGTCCGCCGTATCATGGCTGATAGAGTGCTATCAAGAGAACACTGATATCCAGATTATCGAGAACGCACACCAACTAGATACTGAAGCGATTTTGGCGCAATGTCGAAACAGCCTGAGTGAAAGTAAAAAGGTCATACTTACTGCGCAATTTCGCAGCCAATTACCTATCATCAATATCGCTTCACTGTGTAATGAAAAGCGCAAATCGTTGATTAATATTGAGCTGTTAGGCTGGGATGAAGAAAAACGCCTTCCTCACTCTTATAGCGGTTTCTAGGTTATAAGAATTTTTAGCTTATAGCGGTTTCTAGTTAACTGCATTCGCTATATAGCAGCCGTTTTAGATAGCAGATAATGCAAGACCATCACTTCAAATGTCTGCCGCCATCAAGGTGTAAAGTTCTTCCTGTCATGTAATGACTGGACAAAACATACTTGATGCCATCTATTATTTCCTCAAAGCCCGCTTCTGTCGGAATCAGAGCTTTCTGCAGCGCTTTGGTTTTGTATGCCTCATCGTCATGTTCATTGAACTTAATCATGGCTGGAGAGAGGGTATTTACTTTCACCTTGGGAGCCAGCATTGCTGAAAACGATAGCGTCAGGTTGTTGAGTGCAGCTTTACTGGCCGCGTAAGCGATGTGTTTTTTACTGCCTTTTTCCGCAACGTAATCACTGATGTGGATGATGTCTGAGGTTTTATCGCCAGACATCAATTGGTCTTTGAGCGTTAAATTGAATAGATAAGGCACGGTGGCGTGAATCGTCATCATCTGGTGCATGATTTGTGATGCATTTTCACTGGGATTCATCTTGTTCTCAGGCTTCCAGTCGGAAGCGTTATGTATGATGGCTCGAAGTGTCTTATATTCTTGACCAACGTAATGAAGAAAGCCCTCTAGGCTACTTTGTTGATAAAAGTCGACTTGCTGCAAGTCGGCTCCACCATCGCGCAACAGTTGCAGTTGAGGGTAGTCGTTGCGGTAGGTGCCAACTACTTTGTATCCATCCGCTAAAAGTTGCTGCGCCAGTGCGAAGCCGAGTCGCTTTCCCACGCCGGTTATCAGTATCGTTTCACTCATCGTAAAAACTCAGCTCTGGTTTGAGGGTTAGTTTTGAAAATGCCACCGAGCGCGGTTGTTGAGGTTTCAGAGTTTGCATCCATGACGCCTCTGGATTTAACACAATAGTGCGTCGCTTTAATCGTCACGGCTACGTTTTCTGTTTCCACTAGAGTCTGTATCGCGACCAGGATTTGCTGAGTAAGGCGTTCTTGTACCTGAGGACGCTGAGCAAAGAATCGAACGATACGGTTGATTTTAGACAGCCCAAGAATCTTGTTTTCAGGGATATAGGCCACTTCTGCTAAACCATCGATGGTAATGAAGTGATGTTCGCACGTCGACGTTAAATCTATGTTCGACACCTTGACCATTTCATCAACCGACATTTTGTTGTCTATCACACTGATTTTTGGAAAGTTATTGTAATCTAGCCCTGAAAATATCTCATGGACGTACATTTTTGCAATGCGATGGGGTGTTTCAGCTAGGCTATCATCATTCAAATCCAGTCCAAGCGTACTGACTACTTCCGTTAAAAGACCTTTGATGCGGTTGTACTTCTGGTTTGGGTTCATTTCGCTCGGTGTCATCGGGGTTTCTAGTCCCTTTTCGAGCAAAGCTTCTCTTACTTTTTCAGCTTCTGTGGTTAGCATTGACTCGCTCCTTATGAGTTAATTTTCGAGTTCTGCTTCATAGCTAAGCGTGAGTGAAACGGAGTCGGCAAAACGTAGGGCATGAGGCTTGTCAATTCTCACTTGAGCGTATCGAACCCATGGATGATCGATACAAATGCCGAGTACGTCGCTGGTTAACTTTTCTAAAAGCAGAAATCTTCCGGATTCGACATGTTGAATGATCTTCTTGCAGATGTTTTTGTAGTTGAGTGCGTTGTCCACGTCATCAGAGAGACAAAGGTTGTTAGCAGGGTAGTGGATCTCTGCATTGATAACGATGTCTTGCTGCTTAGACTTTTCTTCTTCGTTGAAACCGATGAAGGTTCTTAGTCTGAGATTTGTAATGGTGATAATGGCGTTGTGATTCATAACAGTGTCCAATCCTTAGAGAGTAAAGTCAGGTACGTGCTTGTTTTAAGAAAAGATCAGTCAAGCTCACGCGATTAAGAGTTCAGTCGTTCCTTTAGCCGTTGTTCCTGTTGCAGCCGTTCTTTTTTCAGTCATGTAGAGGCTAGGTGAAACTGATATCGAAAGGGATGGTTTCGGTTTTCTGACTTAACTGATCGAAGTTTTCCCAGAGCTGCTGATATGAGATGTCTAGAGTGGGGTGACGTTCTTGTGCGGCAATATCGACTAATGGCCTGAGCACAAAAGCGTACTCGGTGATTTCGCCTCTAGGCAGCTCTACGCCATCGATAACGCCCACTTGATTACCATAAAGGAGGATGTCGATGTCCATCGTCCGTGAAGCATAGGCTTTGGTTTGGCGCTTGCGATCGTTCTCTGATTCGATTTGATGCAGAACCTTAACCAGCTCTGCGACTGGGAGGTCACATTCGAACCCAACGACTAGGTTTAAGAAGTTATCCCCTTTAAAACCGACAGGCTCGCAATCGTAGAAATTAGAAATGTGCAGCAGTGCAAAGCGGTCATGCAATGCTTTGAGAGATTTTGTGACGTGATGTTCGCGGTTAATGTTGCTTCCGATGCTGACATAGACGGTGGCCATAGTTTTCCTTCCTTTTAACCAGCCTATACGTCCAACTCGCGATGAAGATCAGCAATGCATCCTTTTAATGGTAGGACGGCAAAAGAAAAATACGGTTCTGTTACAAGTTTTGCCCGTTTTGAGCCCGACAAAAGGGCACCTGTGAGCTAGAAAGTGCCACGAGTCAAAGCTCGGCCTATGAAGGTTCCGGGCATAAATGAACTACAGCTTCCCCCTAAATTAGCATTTACTAGAAAGCTAAAGGTAAATGAAAAAGCCCAAACAAAGGATTGGGCTCAATTCAATCATCATGAAACCATTGTCATGGTGATTATATTCCGATTAATTTCCCCAGATTTGACTTACAAACTCTGGATGGTCAATAAACGGATTACTATTCCCTTGGAAATCATGTACCGCATTATTTCGGTCGATTTCTTTTTGGCTTACTGGATCTTCAGAATGCCAACGCTTTAGCATGGTAAGTAGCCAAGGTTCAAAAACGGTTGTATTGGTTCCATCCAGAACGGCATCAGAGCTTGTAGAGTTCCCTTCCCAATTAGCGATTTCATTTTCATAGCGTGTTGCCATGTAGAAATATGCTCTTGCGAAATCACCTTTAAACTCATCAATTGGCTCAAACACCGTACCTACATAACCAAGAGAGTTCGCTGCACTGCCTAACTTAGAACCATTGCTTGATGTGTATGTCGCGCTACTCACCTCACCAAATGGCCAATTACTACGTTTCGAGTTAACGTAGCCGTCAGTGGCAAATAAATGGTGACCGTCAGAGTTCATTGGCTCGACTTTCCCACCAAACCAGCTTTTCGGGAATGAGTGCTCACGGTTGTAGCAATCACCTTCTTTGCTGTATTGACCACATTGGTCGGCCACCTTAGTAAATTGGATTGAATCTGAGCCTGAAGGTTTCTCCGAATACATATCGAGAATCGACCCATCAGTATCATAGTATGTGTCTAGGTCAGCCTCAGACACCAACGTCCAAATAGCGGTGTAACCCTGACTACTATGATTATCAATAATTTGATATAAGGCTGTTTTTAACGCAAAGCCCACTTTGCCTTCAGCGTCTTTGTAATACTCACCTAACACTGGTGGTTCAGTTGGTGGTGTAGTTGAGCCACCAATCGTAAATTCTGTACTCTGACTTGCTTGGAAATCACCACCAGATGCCACAACGGTCCCGTTTACCGACAAACTGTATGAACCATTCCCCACACTGCAGCACATTCCATCTCCATAAGAGTCTGAGACTTCTAGGGTGTAGCTACCATCCGCTAAACACATTTCCACTTCATTGATGGTGTTACTTTGATAGTCTGAACCAGAATAAAGAGTTTGAGAAACTGAGTTTTTGAGAGACCAACTGGTTTCAGAACCATAGTTATCCGTCACTAGCGTGAGTGTGGCACTTGTGTCATTGCAGCTTTGTGTTGGTGGAGTCTCCGTAGGCTGAAAGTTATCTAAATACACCACTTCCGAGCCATCAAAACCTGCATCATCATAAAATCGTACGCCCACAACGATATCTTTAGTGCTCGTAGCGCTGTACGAGTGAGTCAATGCTTGCCACTGATTCGTTAAACCATTATTCGAGTAGCCTAAATAGCCATCAACAAAAAGGCGAGCTTTCACGTTACCTTCAGTGTGATAAACATCGACAGAGAAATCATAAGTTTTCCCTTGTTCAACACGTATCGTTTGCAGAAAATCAGTATTACTTTGAGTGCCTGTATTCACGGTTACTTGCGCAGAGAAACTGCCGTTATTTACAGGGTCGGTAGAGGGTGATGCCGCAATGCCGGAATCAATTACACTCCATCCAGATGGTACGTTTCCTTCCCAGTTTTCGAAACTTCCATTTTGGATTTGTGCATGCGCACTCGCTGAACAAAGTAATGCAACGCCACTTAGTGTTATTATTCTATTTATCATATAACCTTCTGTTTAATTGGATAAAAATCAACTAAGCTTAGAAAGTAATCAAAAGGTGAATGGAGATAAACATCACATTTATAAATGTAAGTAACATTACCTTTATTAATATGTGTGATGTAAAGCAATGTGATATCGACCTGTCTAATGCTTTCACACGCTAGATTATTGAAAAAAGGTTCATCTTGGCTTTCAGGGGAAAGCTGCGATGAACCCAAAATAAGCACTTATCCGCAAGCCCTGTCTATAGTAAATGTAACCTCTACTAAAGTTCGATCCAGCCCTTACCTAACCAACTGAAAATTATGCGCACAATTCAGTTTGGTTCTGATTTCTAGTTTAAGACCGTGCAAGCACATATTGCTTCCGATGCAAGGCTCGTTATTAATCAAGAACTTCCTTTTATTTAGATATTGTTCAATGGTTTAGTGGGCAATATGTTTGTGCGTAAGTGTGATTAAAGCTTGGTCTGTTGTGGATTAGAACATTTAGCTACATTGTTGGAACTCTAGGCATGAGGAGGAGTAAGGCAAGTTGCAGGGTTTGAAACTGAGTTCAATCCCTCTCTGGCTCACTTTGGGGCAAAATATTTGTTGGTGCAGTTCAGGGATGATGAAGAGCAGCCTCTAGAGACCCCCATAAACCCCGAACAAAAGCGAACTTCATCTATCTCACTGGCAATTTGGTCTTTGTTTTTACCTGACCGAAGGCGAAGCTGGATTCAATAGAGGCGATATTGGGCAGGCGGGTTAATTGCTTGCGGATAAACTGCTCATAGCTTTTGAGCGATTCGCTCACCACATGCAATAGGTAGTCGTGATTGCCTGTCATCAAAAAGCACTCTAACACTTCATCAATCACTTCAATGTGTTGCTCAAAGTCTCGCATGTTCTCTTCAGTTGGCTTTTCGAGCTTCACCAATACAAACACATTCACAGGCAAACCACACGCTTCTTGGTCAACACTGGCGTGATAGCCGCGAATAATCCCTTGTTTCTCTAATACGCGAACTCGGCGTAAACAAGGGGAGGGTGACAATGCCACGCGATCAGCCAACTCTTGATTAGTCAGCCGAGCGTTGTTTTGCAGTTCAGCCAGTATTCTTTTATCGATCTCGTCCATTGGCATATTCCATTAATATTGAATTTAATTTGGCAATATTATTGCTCAAAGTGTATGTCTTACTTCGCAAATAGCAATTTTTAACATCTGCGCAAAACTAAAATTAAAGGAGGAACAACAAGCATGGAATGACTTAAGAACTATGAATACTTCAACTCAACTTAGCCCGCTGCGTAAAACAACTAAACACGAACAAGCAGAAGCTCTTGCCATTGAGCAAGCAAAACACTTTGGTATCGACCCAAATAGTGATTACGGCGTCACGCTGATTGAACTGGCGACGACCTTGTACAAAGCTAATACCAAGACACACGATCTTTGGGCATTGACGGTTGATGGCTTATCAGATCTCGACAAGAGCGACCGGATCGCTTGGTTTAACGCTAAACGTTTCTTGTCATTCCAGATCGCTAAGATCCTCGATAACCTGCAGAACCCAATGCGTGCCACTTACCAATCTATCGCGACTAACAACGGTAATTTTGCGTCTAAAGGCGCGTATCCTATCTTCGATAATGTCGCTGCTATCTTCTCGGCAAGCCCTGTTATTACGCGCACTGCGACCTATTTGTTTGCCTGTACTGAATGGATTGAAGACGCGTTCAACGGTAAAGAGCCGCTGCACGATATTTACTCTCGACTGCTAAACCCAACATCAATCTCACTCGCGAATCACATGGTTGACCTTGAGGCGGGTTCTAGAGCTAACGAATATCTAGCATGGAACTTTAACTCTGGGATGGCGGCGATTGATGGGTTGCTGAGCCATTTACTTGGACATGAAGATATTGTCTTGGCCTCGCGCAATATCTACGGCGGTTCTTATCAGCTGTTGGAAGATTGGTTCGGCAAGCCGTCGAATCTGAATGTCGCGGTAGAGTGGGTGGATGGTTACTCTGGTGATGAGTTTGCGACTCGCCTTGATGAGGTTGCCGATAAATATGCTGGTCGCCTCGCTGCAGGTAAGAAAATCTACGTCTACCTAGAGTCACCGTGTAACCCGCATGGCTACGTGTTAGACGTTGCTAGCATCAGTAAAGCTGGTCACTCTCGCGGTTGGGATGTGATTGTCGACTCAACAGTGGGTACGCCATTGCTTCATCCTGTGCTCAAACGTGATGATGTGATGGAAAGGCCTGATTATGTCATTCACTCCTACACCAAAGAACTGGCGGGTTCAGGTACCACAACCGCTGGGGTAGTCATCGGACGCAACGAGACCATGTTTGTTCCAAAAGGAGAAGAGGTCACCTGTACCAAACCCAACGACGATGAGGTCACTATTCCATGGAACGAAACGCTGTTTTGGAATGTGTATTACATCAAAGGCGCATTCTTAGATGCAGACAAAGCGTTTGAAGTGCTCAATGGCATGAAGACGTATGAGATGCGAGTGGTGCAAAAAACCATTAATACACTGACTCTGGCGAAGATCTTCGATGCTCACCCAGACATCAATGTGTCGTGTCCCGCTTTACCAGACAGCGATAACTATGAACATTGCCAGAACAACATGTACTTGGGGCTACCAGCCGCGCTGTTTACTATCGACATGGAAGGTAACGGCGATCGTGCGCCAATTAATCGAGATGGGTTTAAACAGTTCTTCGATATGCTTGAGCCAGCAATCGGCATGCAAGTGAGCCTTGGGCAAACCAATACGGTGGCGCTGTGTCCGGCACTGACAACGCATTCAGAACTCAGTGATGAAGCGCTTAATGAAGCCGGCATCAAGCCGACGACTATGCGTATCTCGATTGGGTTGGAAGATCCTCGCATGTTCATTGCTCATATTATCGAGGCCGCCAAATTGTCGATTGACCGTAAGCACGCCGACTTCTCATCGAGCTTCCCGAGTAACGACCGTATTGACGAGATCTATATGCAAACCTATATGGATGTACACCAGAGGTTTGTGAAGAGTTTGCCGAAGTTCAGTCAGCTCACTCAGTGACTTAGGTCAGTAATGAAAGCTAGCAATAAAGGGTTAGCAAGAAAAGTCAGTGAAGTCGGGTAGCTGTAACCGTTATAGGACAGTCATAACCGCTAAATAGAAAAAATAAGGCCGCGCTTGAGCGAGGCTTTAGTTTTAGAAAGCTCTCACTGTGTAGCTTCATCGAGTGCTATTCAATTGGTGCTTGGAAAGCGACTCTGTTGATGACTTATTACTGGGCTAATACTGAATAACAAAGAGCAAGAGCTCGAGAAAAGGAATGATTTTCGTAAAAAGTAAAATTATTCGATTAAGATAGCGTTTAATATCACCATTAAGATCATATGGTTATGGTTTTTTG